>JALXES010000099.1 GCA_027069365.1 Candidatus Moraniibacteriota bacterium
TGACGATAGCATCACCCGACCGCAGCCCTGCGCGCTGTGCCGGTGCACCATCAAGCGGTGCGACAATTGTCAGCACGCCATCTCGCATACCAATCTCAGCACCAATCCCCTCAAATGTGCCGGTAAGCTCCTCGTTGAACATGCTCAACTCTTCCGCATCAAAAAACGTTGTGTATGGGTCTCCGGTTGCTGCCAACATACCCCTAATAGCGCCGTAGATAAGGTCTTGAGCGTGCAATTGGTCATGATCCACGTATTTGCGTCGCACAACATCCCACGCATCCCAAAAGATACCAAAATCTACCGCCGCGGCGTCGTGTTGCGCAGTGGGATTTGTGTTGGTGATGTAGGCCTGATCCAAGCGCACCGGCGCATTCGCATAGACACTCGCTCGCCCCAACCAGTACATCGCCGCCAACAGCATGCACAGAAACAGTGTCCAAAAAACACGGTTGAATATTTTCTGATTTCTTCGTTCGTCCCGTAGCGTGTTCATAGTAACTATGCAATATTTACACCTTCCTTACGATGTGTGCGGGTCCGGCACACCCCAGTACTTCGCAAAATACTTCACCGCACTTCCAATGTGAACCCACGTCAGACGATTCAGCAACAGCGATCGCCAAAAACCGCCGGCAGCGCTTCCCTTGCCATAGTAGTGATACAGTGTAATGTGCGGGTTATAGACAACAGGATAGCCTCTTTGCCAAAAGCGCCGACACCAGTCCACATCCTCCATATACATAAAGAAACGGGGGTCCATGCCACCAACCTCGTCAACTTTCGTGCGCTGCACCATCATGGCGCTCCCAATCACCCAGTCCACTTCTCGCACGTCTTTTCCATCGTAGTCACGCATCTCAAACCGCGCTAAATGTCTGCGAGCAAACGGCAGCCGCCCCAGCGGTGTTCGCCGATAGACGATTGTCAGTGGTTTGTAGAACCGGAAACACGTCGGCACAATGCGACCGGCAAATGACTTCTGTGCCGGCGCCAGGATACCAATGTGCGGATGCGCGTCAAAATAGGACAGGAGGTTTGTCAGCGTTTCCTCTTCCAAGATGGTATCGGAATTAATCAAGAAGATGTACGTCCCTTTCGCAATGTCAAGACACTTGTTGACCATTGCACCAAAGCCGATGTTGCGCGTGTCCGGTAGAAATGTCACATCCGGATATTCTTGTCGCATCAGGTCTCGCGTATCATCCTGTGTGGCACTGTCCGCCACAATCAGCTCACAGTCTATACCACGTGCAGCACTACGCACAGACTCAATACACAAGCGCAACATGTGCGCATTGCGATAGCTATTAATTGCCACAGTGAGTGTTGGTTGTTGCGTTGGTGTATGTGTCATGTATTCACAGAACTATTGTTGTGTGTCACGCGCATCACCAATGTGCTCAAAGAGTGCGTGAATGCGATCATAGTTGTCACCCCGCGGGCGCAGGATGTATGCACGTCCATCCTTGCCGGCACCTTCCGGCACGTAGAGCAATCCCTCCTCGGAACTATCCAGTACACGCTGCGCAATCACCGTTGGGAAGCCCTTTTCCGTGTAGAACGTAAAGAAGCGCTGCATCTCCCACAGTTGCATATCTGTCTGGATGTTATCACCCAATGCGTCCAGTAAGGCACTGATTTTAGAAAAGTCTGTCAGCGTTCCGACGCTCAACGCCTTCTTTTGGAAAGCGTCAATCACTTCCTGCTGACGACGCGCACGGTCAAAGTCACTGCTTGTCACACGCGCGCGCACATAGCACAGTGCGGTCTCACCATCCAGCGTGTTTTGCCCCGCCGGCACGCGGAACACACCGCCACACTCCTCATCCTTGTTGTAACACAGCGGATACTGCGCAACGATTTTGCCCTTCTCATTGCGCTTGATGTCATAGTTACCGCTCGGCACGGTAAACACACCGCCCTTGTCGCCATCACACACCTTCTCTTCGTGAAACTGCAGCGGCTCTTCAAATGGTGTATCGCGTGTAATATCAATACCGCCGACAGCATCAATCATCTGTTCAAAACCGGCAAAGTTGATGCGCACGGCGTAGTGAATTGGCTGACCCGTTACTTCACTGAGCTTTTCTTTGATTGCCACGAGACCACTTCCTTCACCGCCGCGCTCCTCGCCATCGTAGTAGATTTTATTAATACGCTCACCACTTGCGTTGATTGCGAGGTCGCGCGGAATGGAGACCATTGTCATTTCGTTGCGGCTCGGAAAGTAACTTACGATAATAATCGTGTCCGTGAGCAGGCCGCCACCATCAACACCTTTGCCGCGCATGCCCAAAAGCGCAATATTGATGCGATCCTGCGCCTCACCCTTCAACACCTTTTTCTTTGTTACCGTGTTGACCAGTGAGCCCAATACATTTGCATTGGTTGTGACCTTCATAACCGTGCCACCGGTCTTGTAAAAAAACGCACCACCCAGCGCTGTTGCGATGATTGCGCCAACAAGGAGAATCTTTTTCATGAGATATGCCATTAGAAGTTATGAGAGAGTGTTGCGTGCAAAGAGGTGCTGCAGCGCCTGTGCTGCCGCGCGCCACGAAAAAGCCTGCACGCGTGCTCTACCGGCACGCGTCATGCGCGCACGCTCATCATTGCTGCACATAGTCACAGTATAAAGGGCATTGGCAAAAGCGACAAGGTCTCGTGGTGAGGCATAGTGTGCCGCGTCCGCAGCAACCTCGCGAAAGACCGGGATATCACTTGCCACTACCGGCACATTCTGGCTCATTGCCTCCAGCAATGGCAGCCCGAAACCTTCATACAGTGATGGAAACGCAAACGCGCGCGCACCGGCATATACCGCCGGCACATCCGCATCGTCAATAAACCCCGTAAACACGATGCGATCGCGTACCGCCGGGTACCGCGCAATCGTTGCGTCAATCGCACGGTCAAAGTTGTGCGCACGTTTGCCGGACAGCACCAGCGCCACACCCGGCATCTCGTGCGCAACGCGCGCAAACGCCGCTACGAGGAACGGGATATTTTTGCGCGGCTGCATCGTCCCCAGCGAAAAGATGTACTGTTCCGGCAAATCGTACTTCGCACGCACCGCGGCAATCTGCTGCTGCGTTGCTGTATGGGCAAAATGCTCCGGCAGCGCATTTGGCACTAGTGCCACTTTGCTCTCCGGCACGCGGTAGTAGCGCACAATCTCGTCCTGCGTAAACTGCGAGACCGCAATAACAACATCCGCGCGCCGCAGCGAACGCGGAATCAGCAGCCGCAGCAGCAGCCGGTCCTTCCAGTTGATGTACTCCGGATGCGCCGCAAACGACACATCGTGGATGTGTGTCAGCACCCGCACGCGCCGCGGCACAAAGAACGGCACAATGTACTCCGTGTGGTACACATCCACATCCGCGCGCCGCAGAAACCGCCACACCGTCCACGCCGCCCAGACGAATTTGTTGGGTGATGGCAGCGCCACAATCTGCGCGTTATCCTTGCCGTCCAACGCGCACTTTTCGCGGATTGCCGCGTGCACCGCCGGGTCATCCGTGTCCGTGAGCAAAAAGTAGTGATTCCGAGTGTCCTGCGCAAGCAGCGCGCGCACCAACTCGCGCACCACCACCTCGCTGCCGGTCCGCTGCCGTCCCACATTTCGCACATCAATTGCAATATTCATAGAAATCTCATTCGCAACTTTTACAT
>JALXES010000100.1 GCA_027069365.1 Candidatus Moraniibacteriota bacterium
TCCACCTTCGCGGATTGCGAAGCGCATACCGTCTTCCATCGCGACCGGTGCCACCAGCTTCACTTTCAGTGTCACTGTGTCACCCGGCATCACCATCTCTGTGCCCTCCGGCAGCGTTACATCACCGGTTACGTCCGTTGTACGGATGTAGAACTGTGGCTTGTAGCCCTTGAAGAATGGTGTGTGACGACCACCTTCCTCCTTGGTCAGAACGTAGATTTCGCCCTCAAACTCTGTGTGTGGCGTGATAGAACCAGGTGCAGCAAGAACCTGCCCGCGCTCTACTTCATCCTTCTTCAGACCGCGGATGAGCAGCCCGGCGTTATCACCAGCCTCACCGCGCTCAAGCTGCTTGTTGAACATCTCAATACCGGTCACAACCGTCTTCTGCGTGTCGCGCAAACCAACAATCTCCACTTCGTCGTTCAGGTTGATGACACCGCGCTCAATGCGACCGGTCACAACCGTCCCACGACCTTCAATAGAGAAGATGTCCTCAATCGGCATCAAGAATGGCTTCTCTGTGTCGCGCACCGGCTCCGGGATTTTCTCATCCAGTGCTGCAATCAGGTCAAGAATTGGCTTTGCATCTTCATCGTCTGCGCTCGTTGTCTCCAACGCCTTGATGGCGCTACCGTGAATGACGGCGGCGTTATCGCCATCAAAGTCATACTTGGAGAGCAGCTCACGCACCTCCGCTTCCACGAGCTCAATCAGCTCAGGGTCATCCACCATGTCGCACTTGTTGATAAAGACGACAATCTCAGGAACACCCACCTGGCGTGCCAGCAAGATGTGTTCACGTGTCTGTGGCATCGGACCATCTGTTGCAGACACAACAAGGATGGCACCATCCATCTGTGCCGCACCGGTAATCATGTTCTTGATGTAGTCGGCGTGACCAGGACAGTCAACGTGCGCGTAGTGGCGCTTGTCAGACTCGTACTCACAGTGTGCTGTCGCAATCGTGATACCACGCTCCTTCTCTTCCGGCGCGTTATCAATGTCATCAACGCCGCGCTCCTTTGCCAATCCCTTCAGCGAAAGGACGTGCAGGATTGCCGCCGTTGTTGTCGTCTTTCCATGGTCAACGTGACCGATGGTCCCCACGTTTACGTGAGGCTTTGTTCGTTCGAACTTCTCTGCCATAGCATTTACATTATTTAGTACAAGAAAATACGAGCGCTCGTTTACCTGGTGAGCAGCACCTATTCCCCTGTACTAAAATGAATTAATAATTTATGGTTTTACATATTTCAGAGTTCACACGAAAAACTCGTGTACACTCCTATATACAGGTGGCATTATAGCAAACTGGTTTTGTTTGTCAACAGTTGCACGCGCTCCGGTGTTCGTCGCACGCAATGCGCGGCTGCCACCGTTCGCCTGCACCATTTGCGCGCATCAAAACGCGCCAATGTTGCCGCCACCTTTGCCGGTGCCCTTTGCCGGCGAGCCGTCTTTGAGGCGGAAGTCTCCCGCTGCCGGGTTGACAAACTGCGGATCACCTGTGCGCGTATCTGTTCCTTCTATTGGCTGCATGGAACCGTCATACATGTCCGCACCGTTCTGGGGACCGTTGATGAGATTGTTCTCCAGCGTGATATTGCGCTGTGCAAGCCCTGCCATGCCACCATACTCCACACTGGCTCCCATTTGGAAAGGACTGTTTTCTGCAAAGATATTGTCGTAGATTTGCGTATCGTGCACATTGTCACTCAACAGTGCCAAGCCTCCAACAATCCACCCAACATTGTGCCCGGAATTGTACACCGTGTTGTTATAGATCTTCACATTTTTGCGCAGCCCGTCCGCATTGAAGCGTGAGAAATACACGCCGGTGCCCTGCGCGCTGTCAATGAGGTTATGGTGAAATGACACATTATTGACCACTGCCGGCTCGCCGGATCCGTTCTCCACACTAACGGCAAAGCCCATGAACCCGCAGCGGCGACCAATATTGCCATACCATTCAATATTCTCCAGTGTCCCGTACCACGCGTCCACATAGAAGCACTGTCGCGCAATATTTTCTACAAGGTTGTTATGCACGACGCCATTCTTGCTCCGCTCCTTGACGTCAATGCCTTCTTTGGCGGTATCGTGAATGTGATTGAAGGCAATTTCAAAACCATCCGTTCCCATAATACTGATAGACTCGTGCGGCGCTTCTCCATCTGTTTGCATGCCGCGACTGAATACGATGTTGTTGGTATTCACCAGTGTGTTGCGCAAAATTTTAATATCGGCAGACTCGCAGTCATGATTGTATGTGCTGTTGGCGCTAATGCCCGGTGTATAGGACCCGTTGACGCGATTGCCAACAAGGACAATGTGCTTGCCGCGGCATACAGAAAAGCCGGACGCCGGCGAGTTCTGCACCGTCAACCCCTCCACACGCACATACTGGACATTGTTGGAAATCCAAAACGCGCCAAGGTCATGCGGGTACTGCTCATTGCCCAGCTCCATATCCTTGGCTTCAATAACCGGCTGCTCCCCGGGATACGCCGCAAATGTAATCCACTTATCAGCCGTGCCGCTGTTTTTGGTCACAATCCGTGTGCTGATGGGATATGTTCCTCCACGAATATACACTGTCTGCCCGGCTGTCAGCGTATCTGCCGCATGCTGAATTGTTGCCCATGGCTGCTCCTTGGTACCGGGATTGCTGTCTGAGCCGTTTGGCGCGACATAGAAGGCACCGGCAACTTCCGGTTGTGGCACATAGCTGTCCGCTCCGTAGACACTGTCATCCAGAATTGGCGTCACACTATCTGCTGCGGCAGTTGTCGTTGTTGTTTGTGTTGTCGTCGCTGTTGTTGCGGCGTTCGTCGTTGCAGATTGCACATTGACGTTGCTCACACCACCAATCGCCACAGATGTGCCGGCCGTCCCGGTAGTATTTGACGCTGCTGTGGTTGTGCCGGTGGTTGCCGTAGCTGCCGTAGTTGCACCCTGCGTCGCTGTTGTGCTTGCCGGAGCTGCCGGGACAATCGGCACCGCCGCCGCTGTCTGCGTCTGTGCCTGCGTCTGCACCTGTGCATTGTTCTGCGTTTGCGCTGTTGTCGTTGCAGACTGCGAAAGTGCGCCGTGCCCGACAAGGTACGTTGTAATGAGTGTTAGTAGCGCCAGAACAACCTTGAGAAGTTGTGCCAAAATTTCCTGCATAGTTTGTGTTTTGTCAGAGGTGTGTGTCTCTATCATACCTCAAAGCGCACATCCATGCCATAGCGCTACCGCAACTGCCACGTGTCACCGCGCCGCACAATCATGCCTTCCGCGCGCAGCGTTGCGAGAATTTCCGCCAGCCACGCACCGTCTGCGTGCGCATCCCAATCCGCCTTGATGCGTTGTCCGAGCACGTCGGCCGCCAGCGCGTGGTCACGCAGAGCGTCCACAATGCGCCCGCGATAGATACGCCGCGGCACGTGTGTGCCACACTCTGCACGCCCCGGTTCACGCCGGCGCACAGACGCCTCATCATGCGGTGCGGCAGCGGACGGACACAGCTGTGCAAGCGGACACGTGGCACACTGCGGCGCGCGCTTCGTACACACTGCAGAGGCAAAATCCATCAGCGCGCTATGCCAGTCACGACTGCGCCCGTGTGGCAGCATCCACGTGGCGGCTTGTTGCG
>JALXES010000101.1 GCA_027069365.1 Candidatus Moraniibacteriota bacterium
GATTATACTATTGGCATTCCTTACCTATCCAGCATCGCCACAATGCCACGTTTGGCAATGCGCATAGTATCAAGTGTACGAAATGGCGACATTAGTGATGCAGCGAAGGACTTTATGGCAACAACAACGTCCGTCGGACTATCACCATTTGCTGATATTCTGCGCAATCAAGATTATTGGGGACGCGCTATTGTTGACAAATACGACACTCCTTCAGAGAAGATAAAAAAGTATAGCACACACATTGCGAAGCGATGGATGCATCCATATATCCGTGGAGCAATGGAGTTTGCACAAGGTACACCGCGTGGTCAAGTTGCTTCTATATTCTTGGAGGCGCCGTTACGATTCTACAAAACGGGCTCTGTTCAAGCAGCGCAATTTTGGAATACCCTTGAGAAAGCTGATGCTACGAAAAAGAAATACAATGCACTTCTCAGAGAAAACCCGGAATATGCACGAACATTTTACGACAAACACCGTAATTTAATCGATCATTCCTCAGATCTTCACTCAATAAAGTCACGCTACTATCAGATGAGAGAGAGTGGCATTGATAAAAAGGAAGCACAATCATTTCTTGGTGAATCTCTCTATAGACTTGGCTTGGGGCAAGCACCAATTATGCCAAAGGAGGAGGGACGCAGTCTTACCGAGTATGTCAAATCACTTGGCTTTGGCGGTAGTAAGCAAGAGAATGTTGGCATATCGCCAACGGAGCCGAGAGGCGGAGATGCCAGCGATGACACATACTGGATGAACCGCTCTGGTGCATTTCGCTTCATGCCAGACGCAGAGCCTCGTGATCCATGGGAGCGTGCCACATGGCAGGAAAAACGTCGCGACTTTGTTTCATCCTTGCTGTTCAGTGATGATTACAAGTATATTCCTGCTAAGAAGCGAAAAGAAATAGCAAAGAAACTCGGTTATGGTGACACAGACATTAAAATACTCCATATCAAAAGGTTCAAATCAAATGCACAAAAGGCACCATTTGTTTGGAAAACTATAGAAGCGGCAAAAGATTCTAATCAAAGAATCGCTATCATTGATCAGTTAGTAGAGAATGGGCTGCTCTCAACCCATATGGTTAAGGAGATGGATAAACAGGGATTCCTTTCGGATGTGGACTATAGCGTACTTTACGATGCTGCAAAGAATCATGGAATGCGTGGCGGAAAACTTCGTGGAACTAGCAGGGGCAGGAGAGGTCGTAAAAAAGGCCGCAAGCGCACAAAAGCGGAGATTGGCACAATGTCTGTGCTGGAGAAATACTTTGCCAGCGCCATCACGCGCCCGGTGCGCACAGGTGCACACGCACGTGCAGGACGCATCACTATGCCATCCACACGTCTCTCAGATGAGATACTGCGCGCAGCAACGCGTAGCAAGCGCTCTGTGCCGCGTTTGCACCGAGAGAGTATCCGCACTACCCTCAGAGCATAAAAATCACTAACAGCGCAAAACTATGAGCAAAATCACAACAATTACAGGTGTTCTGCAAGCCGTTCACCGCAAATATGAGGGCGATACGAACTACCCAAGCAGCGGCAGCGATGACTTCACAGTCCGCCTAGAGCACGCCAATGACGGCATAGAAATCTGGGAAAGCGAGGTGCTTGATGGTGATGTTGTCTGGCCAAGTCTCATAACAGAGGCGACAGTGACAGTCGGTGGCAGTGGCGCAGATGATTTGCCCAGTGACTTTCTGAGCACATACCGTGTCAATGGCGCACGCGCCGCGCAAATCACGGTCGGTGAGACGTCCTACAGGGAAGTCACACCTGGCGTCGGTGCGTTCCGTAAGCGTGAGGAAATCACAGAGCCGGTGTTTTGGATTGCCGGAGGCAAAGTGCACACGTATCCGGTAGCCACCACGGACATTACACTGCCATATCTGCGAGAAGCGACACGCTACGACACCGGCACGGAAAGCACGCCACTAGATATGGCAAACGGTTACTACCTCGTGTACTATGTCCTCTCGCAGCTATATATGACCGACCGCGACACGGCGCAGATGGACTACTACCTCGGCCGTGCAGAGGACATTATGACCAAGATGAAACTTCACGCACTCAATGAACACCAAGAGGATGACGGCTTTGCCTTTGGGACATAGCCAGAAAATACTCGTACTAAACTACTACCACTATGCGCAAGATACGCATCAGACAATCACAACTTGAGGCGCCGTGGCAGCTCGCCATCGGGCGCTTTGACGGTGGGACAGCCACACTCTTGGATGATGCGCGCACGGGCAAAAAGTATGCAAAAGAAAGCATCAACGTGATGCAAGTCCAGGACGGTGTGTGGGCAACCCGGTGGGGCACGCGAGAGTATGCCGCAGAAGCGTCGGCAGAGAGCGCGTGGCTGGGTGTGACAGAGGTGGTGGTGAACAGTGATACACGCAAGTTGTTCGCCATTGGCGCGACAACCGGCAAGGCGTATGTCTACGACGGAAGCACCTGGAGCGAGGTGTCCGGCGCGACGTTTGACGCCAGTGCCAAGCCGTCATTCCTCCAGATCAAGAGCCACCTGTACATCACCAATGGCGTGGACCCAATGACGCGCTACGACATCGCGAGCAACACGCTTGTGCGCTACACAGCCATCAGTACGCCATCCGGCGTCAGCGCCACGCGTGGCGCCGGTCTCTCAGCAGGGAGCAACAACAACTACTACCGCGTCACAGCACTCAATGATGTCGGCGAGACAGCCGGGAGCACAGAGGTGACCATCACGACAGACAAGCTGCGCTACGAATGGGACCCGAGCGCGAACGAGTACATAGACCTCACGTGGACGGCCGTCAGCGGCGCGACACGCTACCAAATCTACTACGGCACGGAGAGCGGTGGAGAACTGCTCCTGGGGGAGAGTACTACTAACAGTTACCGTGACGACAACTCAGCTACCGTCAATCCGTTTGTCGCGTGCCCGGATGCCGACACGACCGGCGCGCCAAAATTCTCTATCCTGGGACTTTCCGACAATCGCCTGTGGGGCGTTGGTGACCCGGACAATCCCTACCGTGTCTACTGGTCCGGCGTCGGGCAGTATCTGGGTTATTTCAGTGCATACTATGGCGGCGGCTGGATAGATCTGGAGGAGGGTGGACGTGAGATGCCGCAGTGGGTCGGGCACTACCGCACCGGCCGCGGCGACTCGTCCGCGACGATCCTGTGCTCTACACCTGAGGGCACCGGTGCTGTGTGGCAAATTGGGCTGTATGCGCAGACTGTCGGCTCTGAGACCTTTATGTCTCCGGTGGCAAGCAAAATCGTCGGTGCTATCGGTACATCATCACCGCATAGCGTGGTCCACGCGATGGACAGCATCGTCTTTCTGAATAAGCGCGGAGTTTTCACGCTCGGCAACAAGGCGCAAATCACGAACGTGCTGGCGACCGAGGAGCTCTCCGCAAACATCCGCCCTTCCTACCGCTCGCTAAAATTGAGCAAAATTGCGAACTTCACGGCATATTGGTACGACGCGAAAATCTTTTTCAGCGCAACAGAGAGTGGCACAGAGAACGACATCATATTCATCTTTGACACCGAGCGGCGCAACTGGACGTGGAAGTGGACCATCGGCGTCAAGCAGTTTGTGGAGCACACGGATAGCGATGG
>JALXES010000102.1 GCA_027069365.1 Candidatus Moraniibacteriota bacterium
GCAATATCCTGATCCAAATCGGCAACGAAGCCGACGATCCGGACACTGTCCCAAGCACGGTGACCGCAGAACAGTTGCGACAGATTGAGCCGATGGTCACCGGTGTGGACGACAACAACGAACAGGCATACCGCGACTACATTGACACACATCCGGGTGAGTTCTCCTCACCGGCAACGCAGGAGGAAGTGCAAAACATGGTGAACAAGGTCAACGCCGCACAGACACTGCTGCAGAACATCGGCATTGACGCAGACAACGGCAACAACGCCAACACACCCACCATGACTGCCGATGACCTGAACAACATCACCGGCGTCTCCGGCGCCATCGCTGCGAACGAACAGGCATACCGCGACTACATCGTAACACACCCTGATGCCTTCTCCTCACCGGCAACACCTGCGGAAGTTCAGGCGATGATTGATGCGGTGAATACATCGCAGGGCATTCTTGCGCAAATCGGCAACGAAGCCGACGATCCGGACACTGTCCCAAGCACGGTGACCGCAGAACAGTTGCGACAGATTGAGCCGACGGTCACCGGTGTGGACGACAACAACGAACAGGCATACCGCGACTACATTGACACACATCCGGGGGAGTTCTCCTCACCGGCAACGCAGGAGGAAGTGCAGAACATGATTGGCGCAGTAAATGCAGAACAAGCAGGGTTGAAGGAGGTTGTTGAAGACATTGCCGGTAATAGTAACGGCGCTATTGTTACTGCGCAACAGCTCAATGCTATTACCGGTGTGTCTGGCGCCAAGGCCGGCACCGACTACTCCAAAGCGCTGGAGGCTGCGCAGCACACTAGTCCATCCGGCTACGAAGATCCGTCCAACCCGACGCCGGCAGAGATCCAAAAAGTCATTGATGCGGTCAACGCCGGACCGGACACTGATGATGACGGAGTTCCCAATGGCATGGATAGCGATGATGACGATGATGGCATTTCCGACATTGATGAAAATACCGGACCAAACAACGGTGACGGTGATGGTGACGGTGTGCCGGATGCTGTGCAGCAGAATGTCTCAGCGGCAATGAATCCGGCAACGGGCGCATACGCAACGCTGAAGTCAGCAGGTGCAGACTGTACATTCATCACTGTACACCGCTTCGTTACCGAGGAGAGTTTGCCAACGCAGGATTCATCGGCAACTTACCCGGTCGGCTTGGCAGACTTCCAGTTGCGCTGCAGCGCTGCCGGTCAAGCGGCGGACGTGGTCATCTACTATGACAAGCAGTATGACACGAGCGAGTGGGTATGGCGTAAGTACAACACTACAGCGCAGACATACGCAACTGTCTCCGGCGTTACCTTTGGCACGGCAACGGTTGGTGGTAAGACTGTAACAACAGCGCGATTTACAGTTACGGACGGTGACAGTGCAACGGATGAGGATGGCGTGGCAGATAGCGTAATCAACGACCCATCCGGTCCGGCAATTATTACAGGAGACCCGATTATACTCAAGAAACCATCTGGTATCGATATCTCATGTTCTGCTAATGGAAAGGCGCGTCTTACATGGGAAAAGATTAAAGGTGATGCAGAAGGTGTCAAAATTCACCGTAAACAAGATGGTGGTGCATGGCAAATGGTCAAGACAATCAAGGGACACAGGAAACATAAGTATACAGATCACGGATTAATATCCGGTACAACATACTACTATCGTATTCGTGCTTATGCAGATAATGAGCGAGGAAAATTTTCCAAGAAGGTATCATGTACCGTTCCGCAAAAGAACACTTCATGGGTTTCACGTGTATTTACAAGCATTGCGGGTCGTGATGACTACAGACTAGCATCTACGGGAGATGGTATTGAGAACAGAGAGGACAGAAGTGGTGTATCACAGAGTGAAGTGAAAACCGGCACAAATGCGCTGAAAGAGGTTCGCGGGATAGTATCTCGAGAACATACTATACCACAACCACCTCATGCACAGAAACAGCGTGTTACAGCGGAGTGCAAGTCATTTCACTGGTTATTGTGGGTAGTCATTCTTCTGTTGCTTTGCGTCGGTATCATCCTTGTGAACACGCTCACAGCAACTATGGTAAGCATGCTCATTGGCACACTGTCTTGGTGGTTCTTTGATCAATGTCATACACATTGGTGGATGCCGGTTATCCTTGTTGCTGTAGTTATCATTTATATGCTGACTCGCTTTTGGTGGCGAAGTAGCGATAAATAATCGTTTTAAGTGCTTCCACATAATAACTTAGACATAATTTTAAATATGAAAAAAGCCCCGGGTGCTCAGATGAGCCCGGGGCGGGGTGGATGGTGGGAGTTACGTCATGGCGCCAGTTATTGCCGGTGCCGATGGCGCATATTGTTGCGCACGGCGTTCGCGACGCTCCTGACATGGTGCGCAGCAACAGGTCCATGGTATTGCTGCGATGCGCTCCGGTGGTATTTCAGTTCCGCAGTCTTCGCAGAGACCGGCGTTCGGTGATTGAAGGCGTGTAATGACATGCTCCAGGCGCTCGGCACGCTCTGTCAACAGAATCATACGATTGATGGCGCTATTGATGTCGGCAACCATCGTTGCGGTATCTGATGCGTCACCAGGTTGTCCGTCTCTGGTATTCTTGATAGCAGCATTTAGCTGTTTCAACTCTTGCAATACCTCGGACTGTTCTTGAATGATATTGTTGAGGACTTCAACTTGCTGTGAGAAATTCATCTTTAACTCCTTGGGCCGCTGGGCCCATTTTTTTTGAAAAAACGTGGGTTCGTGTATTTTTCACATTGTGTGAAAAATACTCCTCTACTGTGGCACAGAATAGGGAGGTGTGTCAAGGATGTGACTTGAATTCCCACCTGAAACGCACTAAATGCTTTTGATACAGGACCACCCAGTCAAAAACAAATTTCTTTCATCATTTCCGCAGGCACACATTAGTGTGATAGCATGTGCTGGCGATGCCACACACCCTTTTGTCTAGGAAAACGTCATGAGCCGACCGACCGTCCTTGGTCGGCCGTGCGTTTTATCTGACAAAAGGGTGTATGGGGGAGCAATTAGTAAGAAGTACGAGGTTCTAAATCAAATTCAGGACGACGTGCCGGGAATTCAGGACGACAAAGAGTAGACGTTTGGGGTCGGAGGCGGTAGACTGAGGAATATATGGCACAGTCTCAGAAATCACCACATACACAGAACGACGCGGTCATTGCGATTGATGCATCGCGGTCTTTTGTGCATGAGCGCACGGGAATTGAGGAATATGCATATCAGCTCGTGAAACACCTGCGTGCGCCACTGCGTGATGCGCATGTCGTGCTGTACGTGCGGTTTGCCGGTGTGGCGGCGCGCAATCCGCGTGCGTGGATCCAAGAGCACTTCTTTGTATTGCCGGATGCGTGGGAGGTGCGCGTGGTCACATTGCGGCGCGCATGGACGCAAGTGGGGCTTGCGTTTTCAATGTGGCGCGATCGCCCCGATGCACTCTTGGTGCCGGCGCACACGGTGCCGTGGGTGCACCCGCGCAATACGGTGGTGGTTGTGCACGGGCTGGAGTATGAGGTGACACCGCAGGCGTACAGTGTGTGGGCGCGGTGGTATATGCGCACGACGATCCGGCTGTCGTGCCGGTGGGCGCGGCGGATTATTACGGTGAGTGAAAACACGCAGCGCGATGTTGCGCGTCTGTACGGCATTGTGCCGGCGAAAATGCGCGTGGTGTACGAGGGCGTCAATGCGGCGCCGCCGGCAAGCGCGCGGGATGCGGCCGTGGTGGTTGCGCGCGTTGGTGATGCGCCGTACTTTTTCTTTGTGGGGCGCCTGGAGGAGCGCAAGAACATCGCACGCGTTGTTGCGGCGTTTGATGCGTTCAAGGCGCGCACGGGTCTGCCGCACAAACTGGTGCTTGCCGGCTCTCGCGCCTATGGGTACGCGCGTGTAGCGGCGGCGCGTGCGCGTGCGCGGTACGCGTCAGACATCGTAGAGACGGGGTTTGTCAGCGATGAGGAGAAGTGGGCACTGATGCGCGGCGCAACGGCGTTTGTCTTCCCGACGCTCTACGAGGGATTTGGGCTGCCGGTGCTGGAAGCGCAGAGCGTGGGTGTGCCGGTTGTTACGAGTGATGCATCATCGTTGCCGGAAGTTGTCGGCACAGGCGCTCACAAAAGCGCGCTCCTCGTGGATCCGACAGACACAGCGGCAATCAGCGCGGCGCTGGAGCGCCTCGCCACCGATGATGCGCTGCGGCATGATATAATAGCCAGAGGTCACGCGAACCTCGTGCGGTTCAGCTGGGGGCGATGCGCACGCGAGGTTGCGGCGTGTATTGGGGAAGGAATAACGATGTGATCTATGGAACATTGTGATCAGAAACGTGTAGCGATTGTGCATGACTTCTTGCTCTATCCCGGTGGGGCGGAGAAGGTATTGGTGGAAATAATGGCGTTGTTTCCGCATGCGCCAATTTTTACGTTACTCTATGACAAAGAGGGCATCTCACCGCTGGCGGAGCACTTTCGCGGTCGGCGTATTCACACGTCGTTTTTGCAGCGCCTACCATGGTGGATGCACCGGCACACAAAATGGCTCGCGCCACTGTTGCCAACGGCACCGGAGGTGTTTGACTTGCGCGACTACGATGTGGTGATTTCATCATCCGGCGCGTGGAGCAAGGGCATCGTCACGCGCGTCTCCACAGTGCACGTGGCGTACGTGCACTCGCCAATGCGCTTTGTATGGGATGAGAACATTCGCTACGCACAGCAGCGCACCGGCAGGCGTGAGCCGGGTATCCTCCTGCGCTGGCTGTTGTCATACTTGCGCGTATGGGACTTTGAAGCGGCGCAGCGACCGGACGTGCTGCTGGCAAATTCGCAGTACACGGCGCAGCGCATCGCGAAGTTCTATCGCCGTGATGCGCGCGTCGTCTATCCGCCGGTACGTATCACAGAGCCGGAGGGGGCTGTGACCACGGGAGAGTACTTCCTGACGGTGGCGCGCCTGTCGGAGTACAAGAATGTGACGATGATTGTGGACGTGTGCACGCGCCTGGAGCTGCCGCTGGTGGTCATTGGGACGGGGCGACTCTTGCGCACCCTGTGCCGGCGCGCCGGCAGGACGGTGCGTGTGCTTGGCTACCAGGATGACGCGACGCTTGCGCGTTTTTACCGTGAGGCACGAGCGCTGATTTTTGGTGGTGAAGAAGATTTTGGGTTGGTAATGGCGGAAGCGCTGGCGCACGGCACACCGGTGATTGCCTATGGGCGCGGTGGTGCGCAGGAAATCGTCCAGCCGGGCGTGACGGGGGAGCTGTTCTATGCGCAGACACCGGAGGTAATGGCGGACGGTATCCGGCGGTTTTTGGAGCGCGAGCGTGCAGGAGGTTACGACGCGGCGGCGATGCGTGCACGCGCGGCACAGTTTAGTGCCACAGCCTTTCGCAGTGGACTGCGAGATGCTGTGGAGGATGCGCTGCGCGCACAAAAGGAACGTCACACACACATACGTATTCTATGAACATCATCGGGCACCACGCTGTGCGCACACGCCTTGACCACATACTGACGACAGGTGCTGTTGCGCACGCCTATATATTTGTTGGGCCGGCGCACGTTGGCAAGACGACTGTGGCGCATGCCTTTGCATCGGCGCTGGTTATGGGACGCACGACGTGCACGGAGCGCATCACGCACCCGGACATACAGATTATCAGTCCGGAGCATGTCACAACGAAGCATGGTCGTGTGCGCACGAAAGATATTGGCGTGGAAACGGCACGGGCAATCGCAGTGGATGCAATGACGACACCGCTGAGTGGTGTGCGGCGCGTGATTATCGTGACGGAGGCGGAGTATTTGACTGTTGCGGCACAAAACGCATTGCTCAAGACGCTGGAAGAGCCGGCGGCACAGACGGTGCTCATCATGACAGCTGTCCACGAAGGGCGACTGCTGCCAACCGTGCGCTCACGCATGCAGCGCGTAAGTCTGCCACGCGTGGCAGAGGCGCAGATGGCAACGGCCGCGGCAGAGATGTTTGATGACGCAACGGTACGTGCGGATGTGCTTGTGGCCGCGCATGGGTGCCCGGGTATTATGGTGCGGTGCGCGGCAGATGACGATGTGCGGGCATGGTACAGTGCGATGGTGCGTGATGCGCATGTGCTTCCGGACATGAGTCGTGCGCAAAAGATTGCCTATGCCGGCGAGAGCGCGCGGGACGTGGCACGTCTGCAGCAAGCGCTCATCGTGTGGATGCACGTGTGGCGCGCGCAATTGTATGCGGGGGATACCTCACGTGCGCAGATGCTCGCAGCCGCACACGCGGCGCTGACGGCACTGGAGCAGACAAACGCACAGCCACGTCTTGTGCTGGAGCACATGTTATTGACATTGACAGAGTGAGTATGGCCAGGAGAGCGCGTAACCATGTTTCAAAAATTCCACACCGGCGTGTGCGCCGGCGCACGGTGCGGCGTGACTGGGCACGCATTGCGCGTGTGACGTTGTTTGTATGCGTCGTGGTGGCGTACGGTGTGGCGTGTGGCTGGGTGTTTTTGCTGTGGGAGGGCACACGCGTGACGCACATTACGGTCACGGGCACGCACCGCATGGATGCCGCTGTGCTTACGGCACGCGTGCGTGCGACAGTGGATGGTGTGGTGTGGCACTGGTTCCCGCGTGCGCAGTATGTGCTTGTGCGCCCGGAAAAAATCGCTGCTGCCGTGCGGGCGCTGAGCGGTGTTGTGCGCGATGTGCGTGTGGTGAAGCGCTTTCCCGATGCAGTGGAGGTGGCTGTGATGGAGTGGGACACAGTGTATGTGTGGTGCACGGTGCGTGACGGCGCAGAATCGTGCGCGCTTTTGACAGATGATGGACACATCGGGCGGCGTGTCCCACCGGATGCGCCGGTACTGCGCGACAACCCTGTGGTACGCATCTATGACACAAGCGGGCGCGAGAGCGCTCCCGGTGCACCGGTACCAACGATTACGCCGGCGCTATTGCGAGATATTGCGGCGCAATTTGAGCGCATTGGTGTGCCGTTGGTGTCAGACCGCTTTGAGGTGCCGCACCGCAGGGCGCGAGAAGTCATTGCAACAACACGCGAAGGGTGGCAGATCAACCTTGCAACAGACCGACCGCTTGGTGAGGCAACGCGTGCTGTGGCCAGTGTGCTGGCGCATGCTCTCACGCCGGAGCAGCGTGCGCAACTGGCGATGCTGGACGTGCGCTTCGGTCGCAAGGTATTCTATAGGTTACGGTCGCAGGAGACGGTTGATGCGCCGGCAGATATGGCGCGCCCTCTTGACGAATAGGGGTTTATAGCGCTAGAATGGGGATATTATGACAACGATTTCACTCCTACAACTTGTTGTTGCACTCCTCTTGATTGTGGCAATTCTCTTGCAGCAGCGCTCGTCCGGATTGGGAATGTCCTTTGGGGGCGGTGGTGCTGATGGGGGGTACTATACGCGCCGTGGTTTTGAGAAGTTTTTGACACAGGCAACGGTGGCGCTTGTTATCATATTTATCATTGTGTCAATTGCGCAAATCTTTGTTTAGCGATAGGGTGAGAGTGTCTTACGAAGGGAAGACACTTTTTTTTGCGCCTCTAACTTTTTGTGATATTTCTATGCGACTTTTTACACGCATGACATCATTTCTTGCTACACTGCCACCATGCCGGGCGGCACGCCACTTCTCGTTTGGTGAAAAAGTCAGCGTGTTGTTTCTCACAGTGGCGGCACTTGGTGCGCTGGGGTTTTGGGCCTATGTAGGCTTCATCATGATGACGGTGGAGGGTCCCAAGCAAGGCGGCGTTTACACCGAGGCGGTCTTGGGGCAGCCAACGTACTACAACCCGCTTCTGCTGCGCATGGGCGCGGAGGGTGAAGCGGAGGCAAATGTGACGACACTTGTGTACAGCGGATTATTTCGCGCAGACGGGAAGGGCGGTGTGGTGCCGGACCTCGCGGAGCGCTATGAGGTGTCCGATGACGGCAAGACCTATACGGTATACCTACGCACAAACGCCACGTGGCACGATGGTGAGCGTGTGACAGCAGATGACGTTGTCTACACAATCCACACCATTCAAGACCCGCGCTTTACGGTCTCACCGGCGCTTGCGCATGCGTGGGATGGGATTGCGGTTGAGCGCGTGGATGACTTTACCGTGCGGTTTGTGCTTGACAAGCCGTTTGCGCCGTTTGTGGCGGCACAGTTGCGTGTGGGAATCCTGCCGGAACATATTTGGGGTGCAGTGGAGCCGGATGCGTTTACTCTGGCGAAGGCAAATATGCAGCCGGTGGGTTCCGGGCCGTACAAGATTCACGAGAATGCAACTGACGATAATGGCGCTCTTGTGAGCACAACGCTTTCGCGCTTCCGTGACTACTACGGCGACGCTCCGTACATTGATCGCATTAAATTTAGTTTCTTTGCAACGGAAGATGACGCAATCACGGCATTTCAGACGCACCAAGTCATGGGTGTGAGCGTCTCTGCAAACAACGTTGCAAAAGTTAGCACACAGGATGGTACCACCGTTGTGCGGCGTCTCAGCATCCCGTCAACCTATGCGGTATTCTTCAATCCGCTGAAGAGCGCGGCGCTCGCGTACAGTGATGTGCGTACAGCGCTTGCTATGGCAACGGACAAAAAGGCGATTGTGGATGCGGTGCTTCATGGCGAGGGGCAGATACTCACGGGACCGTTTGTAGAGGGAATGACGTGGTATACAGATGCGCAAAAAGCGCCGGCGTATGATGTGGAGGCGGCCAAAAAACTTTTGGAACAGAAGGGGTGGAAGGCCGGTGAAGATGGCATCCGTGCACGCGAGGGCACGGTGCTGCGTTTCACACTCGTGGTGCCGCAGTGGGAGAGTATTGTGGCAACAGCGGATCTGCTGAAGCAGCAGTGGCGTGCTGTCGGCGCGGATGTGCAGGTTCATGTCTTGCGTAGTGATGAGTTCCGTACGGTGCTGTCCAAGCGCTCCTACGGAGCACTGCTCTTTGGGCAAACGTACTTTGCCTTTGATGCTGACCCGTTCGCGTTCTGGCACTCCAGCCAGAAGGATGCACCGGGCTTAAATTTCTCTCAGCTGACCAACAAGGACATTGACAAAGTTCTCGTGGAAGCGCAGCAACAGCGCGATGAAGCCAAGCGTGCTGAGCTCTATGCAACATTTAATGACCTCATGGCCAAGAACGTGCCGGCAGTGTTCCTCTACACACCGTACTACCTCTGGGTGCAGTCGCACCGTGTGCATGGTGTGGATGTGACACGTGTCAGCCGCCCGGCAGAGCGCTTTGCAACCGTCGGACAGTGGTATGTGGCGACGCGACGCGTGCTCAAAAAATAGTGCGTCGGTACGTAACGGACCTCTCGCAGTGATTGACAAAATCTGTCAGTCGTGTACAATACGATAATATCTTTCTTTTGGGTGCACGTCTTGTGTACTCATCAAAAAACACTATACAACACGTACATGCGAAGTGGCGGCGCTGTCCGCGCGGGCGCAGGGTGGTGGTGTATACTGTGAAATATATTGCACAAAACAGCAAGCCGAAGTGGCGGAATTGGTAGACGCGCTACGTTCAGGTCGTAGTGGGGGCAACCCCGTGGAGGTTCAAGTCCTCTCTTCGGCACATTTATTTCCTGGTCCTTTGTCTGCATGTGACAGAAAGCAGACAAAACTACCAAGACAATAGTAAGTAGAATAAAAAGCATTCGTATGCCATGCTCTTTTTGTATGGTACGCGCGTGCTTGTGAAGTAAGAACTCGTATGAACATACAACCAACGCAAACAGCGGATCAGCGCCGGCGCGCACGTCGGCGTGAGGAGGCGCAGCAGCGCCAAAGTGCACAGAAGACAACGCGCGCACGAAGAGCGTCTGCAAAGAGTACACGTCGTACACGCAGTACAGATGAGAGTGCACGCCCACAGCACTCCCGGCGCAGTAGCACACGCACGCATGCTACAACACAGCGCACACGGACAGCGGCGAGCAAGAAAAGCGCACGTCCATCGCGCGCCAAGAGTGCGTCACGCACAGCAAAGAGCGCCTCACGTCAGCGCACAAGCAGCGCTGCAACGAAGCGCACGCCGCGCCGACAGATGCGCGAGATTGTGCACATGCCGGAGTCGCAGAAGAAACCGGAGAATAAAGTGCCGCGCGTCGGCAAGGACACGCTGCGCATCATTCCGATTGGCGGCAATGAAGAGGTGGGGCGCAATATGGACGTCGTGGAGTACGGCAATGACCTGGTCGTGATTGACATCGGGATGCAATTCCCGGAGGAGGATATGCCGGGCATTGACTACATCGTGCCAAATGCCGACTACCTCAAGGACAAGAAGAAGAAAATTCGCGCGGTAATTTTTACGCACGGACACTTGGATCACATCGGCGCCGCCCCGATTGTGCTGGAGCAGCTGGGCTACCCGCCGGTGATTGCGCGGGACCTCACGCTGGCGCTCATCAAGAAGAAGATTGCCGACTATGACCCGGCGGCAGTGGATCGCCTCAAGACGATTAGCATCAAGGACCTCTCACGCCCACTGCGCCTGGGCAGTATGGTTGCGCGGTTCTTTGAGGTGGAGCACTCCATTATGGACTCTATGGGCGTGGCGCTGGAGACGCCCGCCGGGACCGTCATCCATATGGGTGACTGGATGATCAATCACAACCCCGTAGATGGCAAGGTCGTCAGTTACGAGCACCTCAAGCAGTTGCCCGCACCGCGGATCCTGATGCTGGAGAGTTTGGGCGCAATCAAGAAGGAAACGCCGAGCGAGAAGATTGTGCAGGGCAACCTGGAGACGCTGATTGACAACGTCAAAGGACGCCTCATCATCGGGACGTTTGCCTCACAGATCAAGCGCATCAAGCTGATTCTGCAGCACGCGCAGAAGCTGGGCAAGAAGGTGGCGCTGGACGGCTACAGCATGCGCACCAATATGGAGATTGCGCAGGAACTCGGCTACCTGAATGTCCGCAAGGATTTGCTGATTCCGATTACGGATGTTGACAAATATCCGGACCACAAGGTGATTGTCATCTGCACCGGCGCGCAGGGCGAAAGTAACGCGGCGCTCAACCGCATCGTGACCGGCAACCACCGCAGCGTGAAGCTGAAGAAGACCGACACGATTGTCTTCTCTTCGTCGGTGATTCCGGGCAACGAGCGCAGCGTGCAGCGCCTGAAAGACAACCTCTACCGCAAGTGCGACAATGTCATCCACTCGGATATTATGGATATTCACATGGGTGGTCACGCGGCGGCGGGCGACATCCAGGATGTTATCAAAATGGTAGACCCGCAGTACTTCGTGCCAATCTACGCCAACCACTTCTTCCTCGTAGAGGCCAAGAAGCGCGCAATGGAGATTGGGTTCCCGAAGGAGAATGTGTTTGTGCTGGACAACGGGCAGGTGTTGGACATCCCAAAGGGCAAGCAGCCGATTGTGCGCAAGGAGCGCGCCGATGCCAGCTACGTGTTCATTGACGGCCTGGGCGTTGGCGATATCGGACACATCGTGCTGCGCGATCGTCAGGCGCTGGCCGGCGATGGTATGTTTGCGATCACGGTGCTGATTGACAGCAAGACCAAGAAGGTTATCGGCAATATGCAGATTACATCGCGCGGCTTCATCTTTGTGAAGGATAATTTTGACCTCATCAACGAGACCAAGAAGCGTGTGCGTGACATCATCAAGAAGACTACCAGCCGCGATACGAAGTTGGACTACAAGTTTGTGGAGAACGAAATCCGCGACAAGATCGGTGAGTTCCTCTTCCAAAAGACGCAGCGC
>JALXES010000103.1 GCA_027069365.1 Candidatus Moraniibacteriota bacterium
TCACACTCCGTGTGGAGGTCTGCAACACCGGGACGCTGGATGCACGCAAGACGCGCATCAAGAAGGGAGAGAAGACAGACACGTCCTTCTACACCCGACTCCCCGGCAGTGGCACCTGGACACAGATCGGTCGCGAGGAAACACGTGACCGTAATCTGAAAGCAGGACAGTGTCACACGGAGAAGATGACCTACACAGTCCCGAACATTCCTGGAACTGCCAGTGGTTTCAAACTACTGGTAATGCCAGGAATGAAATTCGGGAATCCAACGAGAGCGACAACACCTCCCGTGAGGAAATCTTTACCATCGGTGCACCACCACCTCCTGCATTCTGCAACACACTGCAGGACATCCGCAACCAGATCGCCACTCTCCAGCGCCAGCGTGACGACCACGCTGCACAGGAGCGCTACTGGCGAGACCGGGAGAACCACTACCGCCACAAGGAACGTGAGAACAAGGACAGAGCTTCCCACTACGACCGCAAGTACCGCAAGTACAAGCGCAAGTACAAAAAGAAGCACAAGTCCAAGTACAAGCGGAAGTACAAGAAGTACAAGCGTGAAAGGAACAAGTACCGTGCACGTGCCAAACGGAACAAGGAAAAGTACCAAGAAGCAGATCGTGAAAAAAACCGTCACGAGGCGGCAAAGCACGATCTGCAGCGACGCATCAATCAGATGACCACTGACCTCAGAAACAAAGAGGCGCAGTGTCGCTGATAGATGTGTGACAATTGCCCCCTCACGCTCAGGGACGAGTGTGAGGGGGATTTTTTTAGATAAGGTATGGTATACTTGAGACATGCGGAGGGTGTGATTATTTCCTAAACAAGCATCTCTATGGCACAAATTTCACAGGTAGCGGCGCGCGAAATTCTGGATTCGCGGGGGAATCCGACGATTGAAGTGACTGTTACGGCAGACAACGGTATGCGTGCGTGGGCGAGTGTTCCCAGCGGTGCGTCCACCGGTGAGCATGAGGCGCATGAATTGCGGGATGGCGACGTGGCGCGCTACAACGGCAAGGGTGTATTGACGGCAGTGCGCAATGTAGAAAGCGAGATTGCGCAGGCGCTTGCGGGCATGGACCCCACAGACCAGCAGGCGATTGACGAGAAGATGATTGCGCTGGATGGGACGCCAAACAAGTCACACCTGGGTGCCAACGCAATTCTTGGTGTGTCACTGGCGGTGTGTCGCCTCGGTGCGCAAGTCAAGGGCGTGAAGCTTTATGCACACATTGCAGATCTTGCAGGTCGCAGCGGTGAGTCGTATGCGCTGCCGATACCGATGTTCAATGTCATCAATGGCGGCAAACATGCGGACAGCGGGCTGTCCATTCAGGAGTTCAAAGTCGTGCCAAAGGGCGTGACGGGGTTTGCCGAGCAGGTGCGTGCCGGCGCGGAAATCTTTCATGCGCTGCAGAAGCGCCTGGAAGCGGAAGGGTTCCGCACGGGTGTGGGCAATGAAGGCGGGTTTGCGCCGCAGCTGGAGAGCAATCGTGCGGCATTGGGTGCAATTGAAGATGCGGCACGGGATGCCGGGTATACGCCGGGAAAGGATGTGTTCTTGGCAATTGATGCGGCGGCAAACTCGTTCTACGATGCGTCCTCCGGCGCCTATGACTTGCGTCCCGAGGGTGTGAGCGCGCAGCCGCAGGCGCTTGTAGCGCTCTACCGCGAGTGGGCCAGCAAGCACGCGCTGTTCTCGGTGGAAGATGGCTTGGATGAGAATGATTGGGACGGGTGGCGTGCAATGACGGCGGATCTTGGCGATGAACTGATGCTCATTGGTGACGACTTGATTGTAACAAACACAGAGCGCTTGCAGCATGCAATTGACCAGAAGGCGTGCACGGCGGTGCTCATCAAGCCAAATCAGGTTGGGACGGTGAGTGAGACGCTTGCCACGATGCGGCTGGCGGCACAGCACGCAATGAATCGCATCGTCTCCCACCGCAGTGGAGACACGTGCGATGACTTCATTGCAGACTTGGCGGTGGGTGCCGGCGCGGAGTTCATCAAGAGCGGCGCACCAAGTCGGTCGGAGCGTACGTCAAAGTACAATCGTCTCATGGCGATTGCCGCGATGCTGCAAACACAAGCCTAAGAATGCATTTCTCATTGTCCACATAATACGATACCTATGAACAACGTCATTTGCATCGGCAGCGCTCTCAAGGACATCTTCCTGCCAACCGGCGACGGGACGGTAACGGAGACGCCACAGGAGTTACTGTCCAAGCGTAAAATCACGTTTGAGCTTGGTGCGAAGTATCGCATTGAGAAGCGCTATACGGCAGCCGGCGGTGTGGCACTCAATGTGGCGATTGGCCTGACGCGCCTGGGCGTGCCGGCCACGCCAAATGTCATTGTTGGCGGTGATGCAACGGGCATGTGGCTGCGTGACGTGTTGGTCAAGAATAACGTAGATACGTCAATGGTGCGCCAGGCATCGTGCGAGCAGTCGGATTTGTCCATGATTTTGGTGGACCGCAAGACGGGGGAGCGCGTGATTTTTGTCAATCACGGATTGCAGGAAACACTCACGGTGGACACGCACACACTGGGCAACGATACGGTGATTTTTGTCAGCGGTCTTACCGGGCGCACGGAGGAGAATTACAGCGCAATCATGCGCGCCGTTCGGGAGAATGGCTGCACACTTGCCTACAACCCCGGGCAGAGCAATCTCAATGACAACATGGATATGGTGCGTCAGATGGTGGCACAGACGCGGTATCTGTTTATCAACAAGGACGAAGCGATGCAGATTGTGGCGGCGGCGGCGCACGATGCGGCACAACTGGATGACCCGGTATATGTCATGACACAGCTGCGCGCACACGGTGCACAAACCATTGTCATGACGGCCGGCATGAAGGGTGCGTGGATGTATGATGCGCAGACCATGTATCACATTCCGTCCAGTGGCGCGCGCCCGGTGGACACAACCGGTGCCGGCGATGCCTTCACAAGCGGGGCGCTTGCAGCACTGCTACACGGCGAGGCGCCGGACGTTGCATGCGCATGGGGCGCTGCCAACGCGGAGCGCGTCATCCAGTTTTATGGCAGCAACGAAGGACTTCTGGCGCTGCAGATGATGCGCGCGCAAGAGGAGGTGTTTGTGCCAAAGGTAACGCGTCTGTAGGCACCTTGCCTTTTTACGCGAAATAGCGTAATCTCTAAAGGGCGACAATTGTGGAATTGGAGTGGTGCACCTGACAGTCGCTGTCAGCAATGTGCTGGCAGAGGAAAGTCCGGACACTCCTGCGCCCGTTGCGGCGCAGAGCAGGGTAGCGGGTAACACCCGTCTGCCGCAAGGCACGAGGTGCGAGCAGAGACGCCGTGTGCTGCGAAGTGCACGGCACCCCCCCCTGTGGAGCAAATCCCCCGGGGGTGAGTCCCGCCGGTAACGGTGGGGGTGAAACGGCTAAATCCTTACCTGAGTGCAAGACCGTGTCACGCACCCACTGTTGTGACGTTTATGCAAAAGGATGGGTGTTGTGCGCGAGGAAACGTCGCAAGAATGGGTGCGTGAAGAGTCGCTGGAGCGCTGTGGCAACACAGCGCCAAGGGAAATGACTG
>JALXES010000104.1 GCA_027069365.1 Candidatus Moraniibacteriota bacterium
CACAATACCCAGAATCGTCAAAAACGTCCGCGCCACGGATGCGCGCATATTCTCCAGCGCCGTCGTCAGTGGAAACAGAAATCTCTTGAACATAGCTACTTGCGCAGTGAGTCTTCATCGCGCGCGTTGATGCGGTCCGCTACCGGCGCATCATCCACAATCCGCCCGTCTACCATAGACAACATTCGCTCGGCGTGGCGCGCGGTCGTGGCTTCGTGCGTAACCAGCACAATCGTCTTGCCGTCCTCGTGCAACCGCTGCAAAATGCGCATCACCTGCAGCCCGGTCTTGCTGTCCAGGTTGCCGGTCGGCTCGTCCGCAAACAGCACGTCCGGGTTGTTGATCAGCGCGCGCGCAATCGCCGTGCGCTGCTGCTCCCCACCGGAGAGCTGGTTGGTGGTATGCGCGGCGCGATGCTCCATACTGACCGCTGCAAGCGCCGCCATCACGCGCTCGTGCGATTGCGCCGCCGAGAGGCGCTCGTCGCGGTTGTACAGCAGCGGCAGCGCGACATTGTCCGCCACGGTCGTGCGCGGCAGGAGGTTGAACGACTGGAAGATAAACCCAAACCGCCGGTTGCGCAGCCGCGAGAGCGCATCGTCATCAAACGTCGCCGTATCCGTACCATCCAGCACATACGTCCCACTCGTTGGACGATCCAGCAGCCCCAGAATCTGCATAAACGTGCTCTTGCCGCTACCGCTGGGACCCATAATCGCCACGAACTCGCCGGCGCGAATCGTGCAGTCCACATCGCGCAGCGCGTGCGTTTCGGTCTCCCCCGTAACGTAGACCTTGGTAATATCTTTACACGTAATCAACATACTATTTTGCTTGCGGCTCCACGACACTGTCACCGGCAGCGAGCCCCTGCGTCACTTCCACAAAACCGTCATCGCCCTGCACGCCCAGTGTGATACTGCGACGCTCCGGCGCATCTGCACTGCCTTCCGGTGGCGCCATCATCACAAAAAATCCCTCGTCATCCTGAGACACCAGCCGTCGCGGCACACGCACCACGCCCTTGCGCTGTGCGGTCACCACATCCACATCCACACTCATCCCACTGCGAATGTCCGCAATCCATGCGCCGCCGCGCGAGAGTGCCGGCGCACGGAAGTACACCGCGTAGTACACCACGTCCTGAATAACCGTCGCCTCCGGCTCAATGCGCTGCACTGTGACATCCAGTGTCCGCTCCGGACCGAGTGCGTCAAACGTCGCTGTACCTTCTGTACCGACGCGAAACGCGTGGATGTCCGCCTCCGGCACCAGCACTTTGAGTTCAAACGCATCATCCGCAATCACACGCACGAGCGTGCCACTCGCCGGTGTACGCTCGCCCACGTGCGCCTCCTGCCGCGTGACAATACCGTCAAACGGTGCGACCACCGCAGTTTTGGTAAGTACTGCGCTTGCAGCAGCCAATTGTGCACGCGCCTGTGCACTGACACTTTTGACACGCTCTCGCTCTTCCGGCTTGAGGTGGCGCCACTTGCGCCGCGCAAGTCGCTCCGATGCTTCCGCCTGTCGCACGGCTTCACGCGCTGCTTGATAGTCAGACCACAGCCGCGCACGATCCAGTCGTACGAGCACCTGCCCCTTGCGCACGCGATCCCCCACAGCGGCGCCAACCCACGCCACCGTACCAACACCTTCAAATGCCAGATCCGCCGCCGTAACCGGCTCCACCGATCCGGACACGCTTACCGTCGCAACGACATCTCCTCTCTCCACCACAAAAGCATGCACTGTCGGCGCCGTATCACGTCGCGACCACCATACGCCACCGATAACCACAAGCACGACAATCACCCAAAACCATTTTGAACGTAGCATAAAGTCCCTTTCTTAAAAAATCACTCACACTGTCATCATAGCACAGCACCGGTTCCATGTGTGCTACATGTCCTTGCGGCGCACTTTCTCTGTGACCCAAAACTCCCCGAAGTACTTGCCCAGCATGAGGCGAGTCTGCGACTCAATTGCCGGCATGGAGCCCAGAAACGGTGCCGTAATCGGAAAGAGAAACCACTGTAAGAACATGTAGATGTAGCGCTTCTTGGAGTGGCGCGCCGGACGCGGCGGCAGCGTAGCAAAACTCAGGAACATGGACATGATCAACCCCACCAGCGCGATATTCATCAGGACACTGGTCACGAACGGCAGATTGTGCGCAATCACGCTTTGATTAAACGCCTCCCCGCCAAACCACAGCGGCAGCCATCCCAGCAGCGCCAGCATCAGCGGCGTTGTCGCCCAAGAGTGATGCCCTTCCAGCATCTCAAACGTAATGCGCAATTTGTCCAGCAGCGGCATCTTTTTGTCCGGCCAGATGGCGCGCATGGTCACCGGGAAATTCTCAATCCCATACGCCCAGCGCCGCGTCTGCTTGTACTGGTTTTTGATCGTCCCCCAGTAGGTGTGTGCCAGCACAGCATCCAGCGACACCGGCAGCGGGATGGGTTTTACCTCATAGTCCCCGTGGAAGTATGCCTGACACTTCCAGTAAATCACCGAGTCCTCACTAATCATGTTCACCGGCCAGAAATCCACCTTCACGAGTGTGTCAAACGGCTCGGCATGTGACGAGAACGTCACCATTTGCCGCCGCGTCGCTTGGAACATGTGCCAAAACGACGAACTGGTCACAATCACACGCACGAACGCATTGGTATCCCAGAGGTTGTTGTGGTACATCGGAATGGGCTGATAGGCGCGCTGCAATCGCTTGGGGTCTGTGACGTAGAGGTACGTCAGCGCTGCAAAGTACTGCGGGTGCACCACGCTGTCACAATCCAAATTGGAAAAGATGACGTTCGTGTAGTCAATCGTGTGCGCATCAAGATACGCCATCAATTTCTTGGCGGCGTACTTCGCATTGGACGCCTTGCACTTCAGTTCACCGGCAGCCACCTGGTGCGTTGTCACAATGAAGTCACGGAATGTCGTCCCAAACCGCTCACGCAAGATGCGCACTTTCTCCTCACGGTGTGATCGCTCCTCGCGTTCCTCCGTCGCCAAGAGGATGATAATCTTGTCGTTGGGGTACTCACTGTCCCGGATGGCCTCCAGCGACGGGATAATGATGTCCGCATCCTCACCGGCCGTCGGTAGCATCACCACGTGCACAATGTCCTCCCAGGGAATGACCTGTGCAGCATCAATGCGCGGCAGTTCGTGTGTGAGGAACCATCGGTCGCTCTTGATTGCCAGCTTACACGCTTTTCTCTGTGCGCGTGTCAGGGAGCGCTCTGCGCACTGCGCACTGTTTGCGCGGATGCGCTCGTTGATTTTCTTGCGCAATACCTCCGGATTGGCACTGTAGCGCATGCGGATAGACCAGTCCGCCGCTTTGCCGCGCTGCATCGCACAGTGTGCCATGCGCGAATAGAACGACACGTAGATTGTGCGCAAAATCCAGTACACATCAAATGCAATAATGAACACCGCCACCCAAATCGGCACCACAAACGACAGCGCCACCATGCCCACAA
>JALXES010000105.1 GCA_027069365.1 Candidatus Moraniibacteriota bacterium
CACGTACTGCGGCGCTCCGTTCTGTTATTTCTTTGGTGTGCTGTCGCTACATGTTGGCCCACAGGTTGTAAACCAAAGACCCTGTACAAACAGCAGTACTGCACCGTGGCAGTTGCCAATAGCGCCACGCCGACCAGACCCCACCATGAGCCATGCTGCACCGCCCAGTAGACAATGCCAAGCCCGAGAACAACACGCACGGTGCGATCAATCATGCCAATGTTTTTTGTCATATTTTTGTGTTAGGCGTCTTATGTTCTTATTATACCACACTCTCCCGCTCCGGGGAGTTCTCCGCACACGACGCCGAACGGGAGGTGTGCTATACTAAAGGTGAACCTTCAGAATAAGGAGCTGAAGAATCTGCCACCTCCGTGGTACGAGTTATGGGACCCACCTGGGATACCCGGGAAAGATACGTCATTTTTCCTACGTTTCATTTTACGGGACCCATACGCCCCTTTGCATTGAGGGTTCACCAAAGACACACCGCGTACTGCGTGGTGTGTTTTGTTTGCGCGTCTACCGCGCGTCCGTTTCGTCTTCAATTTCTCCAACAATTTCCTCCAAGATATCCTCCAGCGTCACAAGCCCGATAATTTCGTGCGGCGCTCCCTCCTTGTGCACCAGGTACATGTGTACGCGCTCCTGCTTCATCGCACGGAAGACGCGCTCAATCGTGCGCGTCTCCGGCACAGCAGCAATAGGGCGCGCAAATTCTTTGACGAGCTTATCACGCTCGTCAGACTTGAGAGCTTTGAGCAACGTGTTGACGTGGATATAGCCAATGATATTGTCCTCATCACCCACATACACCGGGTAGCGTGAGTGTCCGTCCTGTCCGACAAAATACGCAATTTGCTCCACCGGCACCATACCGTTAAGCAGCACCATCTTGTAGCGCGGTCGCATGACTTGCTTCACTGTCATATCATCAAAGCGAAAGACATTCTCAATCATCTCCCGCTCGCGATAATCCATTTCTCCGTGCTCCACGCTCATGCGCGCCATCATGCGCACTTCAGCCTCTGTGACACCTGCTGTCTGCGCGGTGTTTGCAAAACGTCGCTGCAAAGAGGCACTAAACGCTGTCAGGACGCGTACTACCGGCGAGAGCACAACACGTAGAGCGTACAGCGCCGGCGCGGTAAACTGCGCAATAGCGAGATTGTTTGTGTATGCCAGAGACTTCGGGACAATCTCCCCAAACACGAGGATGAAGAGCGTCGTCACTCCTGTCGCGATGCCCAGTGCCGCGCTGCCAAAGAAGCGCGCCGCTACGACAGTCGCATAGGATGCCGTCAGAATATTGACGATATTGTTGCCAATGAGAATTGTTGTCAGCAATTCCTCCGGTTTGGACTTGAGCTCCCACACGAGGCGCGCACTCATGCGCTTGTGCTGTGCCATGAGACGTGCCTGCGCCGGTGAGAGCGAAAAGAACGCCGTCTCCGCGCTGGAGAAAAAGCCGGACAGCGCAATGAGGACAAAAAAGAGAAGGATATCAAACATTGGTACAAGATTATTGCAAGAGTGTTATGAGCTCATTATACCGCGCAATCGCATGGTTGTAAGCATCAAGACGTTTGATAAGTTTTTTGCGCTCCTCTTCATGGTCGCCAAGTGCCGCATTGTAGGGATCAACCAAGGCGTTGTATTTATCATACGCCTCCCTGTCTTTGTATTTTTGTAATTTCTCTGCCATGCGTTCAATGCCACGTTGGATGCGATTAAGTTTCTTTTCCTTGGACAGAATCTTTGCCTTCTGCGCAGCAATGGATGCCTGCAGTGCATTGATTTCCTTGATGATGGCATGTGTCTGTATGACACCCGTATAAACGCGTCCCTGTGTCGCAGCATACGTCGCCACAGCGCCCAGTGCGCGCTGCGCGTCAAATACCCCACCGGCACCCGTATGCAGTGATGGCGCCGTCGCTTGATTGTTTTTGGCATCCAGTGATGGAATCATACCGATGGGCATTGGTGTGGTCGTTTCAATATAGCAATAGCCACTCGGGTAGCTCGCATATGCTGCCGGGCACTGCACGCCCACCGCCATATGCTGCTGCTCGTCATACGTCAGCAACGCGACGCCATAGCCCAGCGCGTGCAACAGCGCATACAATAGAATGCTCTTGTCGGAGTACACGCCAGTGTTCTGCCAGAGCGTCTCGTAGGGATAGACCAGCGTCCCACCGGTCAGGTCGGCCGTGGAGAGGATACGCTGCGCTTTGGGCGTGTCATATGGGATCGCTTGCACAAACGCCGCAACAAGTTCAACAATCCGGTCGTCCGACAACCCTTGCGCGCGCCCGAGGTCGCGCAACTGCCGCGCAAGCACCGCAATCGTTGCATCGCCCGGTGCGGTCTCCAGAAACATCCGAAAGTACTGCTCTTCCCAATTCTCCGGCGGTGTTCCGTAGTACGTAAAAACTTTGGGTCTGTTGAAATAGTAGCCGTAGAGCGAACCGTAGAGGTCAACGTTCAGCGTGTAGGTACGTCCACGATAGGTCCACGTGAATGTCTTGCGGTAGGGGTCCGTGCGCGCGACAGCAGTACTGTTTGCTTCCGGCGTGTTCTCGGCGGCGACTTCCGCGGAACGTGCCGCTTCCGTCGCTTCCGTTGGTGGCGCCGCATCTGCCGTAACGTCGGACGTGGCAGGCACCGGTACGCTCTGTGCAATGTGCGACACTTGTGCAGTCTGCGCAGCGGGCACTACCGCGCTACCGGATGTCGCCGGGTGATACATACGCCACACAAAAAGCGCCATCGCACCATACGTAAGCGCGATACCAATCACGAGGAGCTTGCCTACAGATATTCTACCCATATCTGCAGTATACCACTCTAGCCGCGCTCCCAAAATGTCAGCGCGTGGCCCAGTTTGCCGGCGCGACCCGTGCGCCCGATGCGATGCACATAGTCGTCGTACGTGTCCGGCACGTCGTAGTTGATGACGTGCGAAACGTCCGGCACGTCAATCCCGCGTGAGACGAGGTCTGTGGCGACCAACACATCCAGCACGCCATCGCGAAACTGCACGAGAATGCGCTTGCGCGCGCCCTGGGACAGATCCCCCTGCACCACGCCGGCGCGGAAGCCGCGGTCCGCAAGCTCCGCGCCAACAGCGAGCGCGTCATACTTCGTGCGCACAAACACAATCGCGCGCGTCACATCCGGCGCAATCAGCGCATCGTGCAGCATCTCCATCTTGTCATCGCCGGGATTGACGTACTGAATATCCTGCGCCACGCTCAGCGCTGTCGGGCGCGGCGTAATGGCAATCGTCTTGGGGTTGGTCTGAAACGCCTTGACCGTCTGACGCATCTCTCTGCGCAGCGTCGCGCTAAACAGCAGTGTCTGCACACGGCGCTGTGCGTGTGAGAGCAGATACTTCACTTCCTTCACAAACCCCATATCCACCATTCGGTCCACTTCATCAATC
>JALXES010000106.1 GCA_027069365.1 Candidatus Moraniibacteriota bacterium
CACACCACCCCATTCAATAGCACCACCGTCTACAATGCGTATTGTTCCATTAACATCTAGCGGTCTTGCCGGACTCGTTGTGCCGATGCCGACGTTGCCGGAGCTTGTTATAGCCAAAGATGGAGAAGATTGGGTGCTGTAATTACGAATAGTAAATGTCGTATTGGATGCCCCACCATCACCGTTTCCGGCAAGCCTCCAAGCATTTGTGTTATAAAAATCAAGATGTCCACCTAATCTCTGGTTTCCAGAAACCTCAAGTTTTTCTGATGGGGAGGCAGTGCCGATGCCGACATCACCTTTGAGGACAGTTTTTGTGATACTGTCATTGCCCAGAGTGACGGAATTGGAGCCGTTGCCGATGGTGCCGTAGCCGATGACGATTTCGTTGGTGTCGCCGTCAGTGAGGGCTTTGGTGTTGGCGCCAAGGAAGGTGTTTTGTGAGCCTGTCGCGTTGGCGGTGGATCCATCAGCGATATAGCGGCCGGCGTTAAGACCTATAGCTGCATTGTAGGAACCGGTGGTGTTAGAGCGGAGAGCACTCATACCATGAGCTGAGTTGTAGTAACCTGTGGTGTTGGAGTAGAGAGCTAAATAGCCCTGTGCAGAGTTGTTGTGCCCTGTTGTGTTGGAGCGGAGAGCACTTACTCCATTTGCAGTGTTGTTGTATCCTGTGGTGTTGGAGTAAAGGGCATTCATTCCATTTGCAGTGTTGTAGTAGCCTGTGGTGTTGCTATAAAGTGCTGTTCTACCTACAGCAGAGTTGTAGTAGCCTGTGGTGTTGGAGTACAGAGTGTACGCGCCTAGTGCAGTATTGTAGTGTCCGGTTGTGTTAGACAGGAGCGCATTTGTTCCCAATGCCGAGTTTTCGTACCCAGTTGTATTGGCCGTCAGTGCGTAGTATCCGACCGCTGTATTACTCCTGCCATAGTACGACTGCGTGTTGTCTGTGTTTGGGCTGTCAAACGCTCCAATACCAATGGCGGTATTGGAGATATTATGGAACGTTCCGGAAAATCCTGCATGCCCGAGGAATAGGTTACTGTTGGTGGTGTCTTTTTGGGCGTCGGTGAGGTCATCCAGGGCGAGGATTTCGTCCAGGGCTGTACCGGGGGCGGTCCAGGCAGTACCGCTGCCGGTGGATGTCAGGAGGTATCCGCTTGTGCCGGCGCTGTTGGAGGAGTCGTACAGCGCGCCGGTGATGCGGGCGCTGCCAGCGACGTGGAGTTTTTGGGTTGGTGAGGTGGTGCCGATGCCGACGTTGCCGGTTGTTTTGATAGTAAGCTTTTCCGTCCCTGAGCCAGCAGTAGCGAAAGATAAATCACCAGATGTAGCTGTGTTCCTCATTCTCCAATTAACTACATTTGGCTGCCCAAGCACAAGTGATGTATCAGAATTTTCTACTCCAGTTGCATAAAAGGCAGCATTCCCAATTGTGCCAGCATCACCGGCTTGTCTTGAGCGAATAGCACCATTTACATCCAACTTCGCTCCCGGGCTCGTCGTGCCAATGCCGACGTTGCCGCCTGTTAAAGCAAGTGGCTTACTGTTTTGTGATTTAATTTCATTGTATGAGGCATTAAGGGCACTTAACCTCAATCCTGTATACCAATTATTTGTCCCGGGCCCAAGAATATTAAGTTCTGTGCCATATGTTCGTGTTGAACTATTTTTCGTCATCATCCAAAAACTCTGTCCACCCAAATCATCACCAATAAAACCATATTGCCTTGTGCCTACACGTGCAATAGTAAGCTCACCATACCCTGATGAATTTCGTAATCTAACTTGTCCGTCGTTACTAGCTAATATACTTCCAGACACCTCCAACTTCGCCCCCGGACTCGTCGTGCCGATGCCGACGTTGCCAGAGTTAGTTATTGTGACATGCTGAGTACCATTTGCATATAATCCAAGCCAGCTGCCTGTGGAGTCAATACCGTATAATCTATTAGCCAAACCAGAACTTCTGGTCCAAACGCCATATCCTGCATCTAGATGCTTTCCCTCAAGATAGATGTCATTGCTACCAATTTCAATTGATTCATTGTTTGTTAAATCCTCAATATTGCCAGTAAGACCAATATTTCCAGCTACATGCAACTTTGCGCCGGGGCTCGTCGTGCCAATCCCGACGCGGTTGTTGGTGCTGTCTACATAAAGAGTGTCGGTGTCTACGGTCAGGTCGCCGGTGACTTCCGTGTTGCCGCCGAGGTAGGTGTTGTGGGCGATGATGTCGTTGGCGACGAAATTGTGGGTGCCGTCAATCTCAATATCGTAGACCGGCTCGTCGGCAATCGGCGTGATGGCGACGATTTCATCCCACAGGTGTGCCAACTGTGGCGCTGTTGACACATTTGCGTGTGATGGTATACTGGAGGCAGTAAAAGGTCGCTCCAAGGACTGCGAATCGCCGGTGCAATTCCGGTGTGTAACAGTTCGGCGGCCTTTTATCATATCCCGCTTGCTTCGGACAACCGCATAGACATCATAGATATCCGCCGTTATGTGCGGATTTTGTTGTTTGCGATATGTGCGATAGACGGCAGTGTGCGCCGGTGATTGCTTACCGATTGATGCAAAGCGCACATGGATACCACGGTGACGCGCAACAATGATGTCACGCATTATCTTGTCATAGCCGGGGTACTCCACATCCACCACAACATCTGTGGCAGCGAAATCCGCTTCGTCAAGCAGTCGCGCCACGCACGCGGCAAACACGACCGGCGCAAAGATTTTCTGCGCGCGCAATGTGCGCAACTCCTCAAAGACACGGCGCTTCACTCTGCGCGGTACACAGATCACCAGCGTGTGAGTGTCATTGGCAACGCCAACAAAACTATCCTTGTTGAGTTCTTCAATGCGGATAGATTGATCAACATAGAGCGTAGTGGTCCGGGTCTTGCGCTGTGTACTGTCACTTACCTGCGCGCCGGCAATCGCCACAATCTCACCCACCGCCAGGTCGCTGACTTTCTTCCAGCCGTCGCGCGTGAGGTATGGGTGCTCGGCGGTGGTGCGGATGGTGCGCCCGGAGCGCGTCAGGAGTTGGAATGTCGGTTTTGTGCCCATCGCCACCAAACCATTGACCGCACGGTAGACGATTTCGCCCGTCCGCGTGTCCAGGGAAGCCACTTCATCGCCCTCGGTGATGTCTACAATCGGTGACTCGTCGTAGATGTAGTCGTCATCAAAGCCGGTGATGATGCCGTCGCGCAGGAGTTTTTCTAGCTCTTCGTCGCTGAGGCCTTCTGGACCTGTGGCGCCTTGTCTGCGCCGGCGGCGACGGCGCAGCCGCGTGTCCGCTGTCACACAGTGCCCGGCAACGTGCAGCGGCGCTGTTGGCGCGGTGGTGCCGATGCCGATGTAGTTGTTGGTACTGTCAATATGCAGCGTGTCGGTG
>JALXES010000107.1 GCA_027069365.1 Candidatus Moraniibacteriota bacterium
GTCCCGGCGGTCCCGGCGGTGTGGGTGGCTCTGGCGGTCATGGAGGTCGAGTCCTCTTGCTCCTCGACGAGCGCTACCCCGAACTCGAAGAAATCATCCGCATCGACGTCTCTGGCGGAGCAGCCGGCCCGGGCGGCTTTGGCGGTGCGCCCGGCACAGGCGCCCCGCCCTACAGCCCCTGCTCCGGCTGCACGATGACCCACCAGGGCAAAGCCGGCTCAAGCGGCCCTTCGGGTCGCTCGGGCAACGCCTCCGGCTCTGCCTCTGCGGCTTCCGCTTCGAGTTCGGCCTTGAGCTCTGCTTCTTCAGCGGCGATCTCAGCTTCGAGCTCTGCCTCTTCCGCTGCGCGCTGTGCCGCCGCCTCCGCGTCAGGTGCTTTTTCCGCTTGTACACGCACCTGCAAACGCTGCAAGTTCTCCTTCAGGGAGTCCAACTTCCTCCGCAGCATTTCCGTCTCCTCACCGTAGTTACCAAAGCTGTCTCGTGCAACATCAAGTTTTGCCATCAGTGCAGAAATCGTCTCCTCATGCTCTGCCAACGATCCCTCCGTCTGCGCGATTTCCTCACGCAACTGCCCGATCTCCTGCGCCATATCCACCACAGCGCGCTCGGCTGTCCGCACAGCTTCTTTTTTCCGCGCTAACTTCTCCTGCGCGCTCTTCCAAATTTCCTCCGGCTTTTCTGCACTTTCTTTCTCCGGCTTTTCCATATTTTCTTCTGAGGCAACTGTTTCTTGCTGTTGCTCTTGTCGTGCACCATCAACGCTTTGTTGTTTGTTTTCTTCGGGAACACGCTTCAGAGAGTTGTTATTAGCATAGTCCTTATCAACAGAACGTGCGTCTTCAAGTACAGTTTTAGCAATCTTACTATAGTCAGCGCCACTGAGTTCGGCACCATTACGGTCATCGGGTTCTACCATCTCCTTGTGCTTCTGCTGCGTGTACAAAGCATAGTTAATAAAGTCCTCCGCTTCATCTACTGTAAGATACTTCTCTTTCGCCACACGCCCTTGCGCATCACGCAAAACAACCGGTACTTCAAAAATAGGCATGCCGTCTTGATTATGTGTTCCTTCACGTGGACGAATGCTGTTCATATCAATCGTAATGCGCTGCCTTGTTTGTGGGTCTGTCAGGTCGCCGCGGTGTCCTTCTAGAGCACGACTTAGGCGTGCACGAATATCGCGCAGTGCCACATCACGCTGGCCGGCGCGCTCGTCTTTTGTGAGACCAAGTCGTGCACTGTGAGAAGAGCTGTTATCATTTTTTGCCTTACTGCCCTGCGCCTTATCTTTTTGTTCTTCAACATATCTCTTGAAACGAAAGTCCCTTTTTGTTGTTTGTATTTCATCATGCAAAAGACCATCGCTCGCCTGTGCCTCGTCACGCATTACAGGCGCATCTGTTCTTGTTTGTCTTGTCGGACGTCGTGCGTTGGCAGCATCACCCGTCTGTCTATTTCCCTCCGTGAGTTCTTTGGAATGTGACATCTCTCCATCCAGCGCCTCCATAGCACCAGGGACATCACCATCATGTCCTAACAGCACCTTTTCATCTCTACCAATTCTTTGCTGTCCTGTATTTTGCTGCATATTTTCTTCCTTCTTCCCCGCTCTTTCTTGTAACCTATCCTTGAGTGTTGCAATAAACCTTAACGCATCGTCAACGCCCATATCAACGCCCTTCGTATGAGCACCATCCTTACTAAAATAATCTACCGGTACAGAAAGCTCTTTACTGTCTTGATCAATGAAGATATCATTGACACCAATAACTACTCGTTCCCCTGTTTCATCGTCAACAAATAATTCTTCTGTTCCACGTAGCGCCTCCTTTAATTTTTCCTTTACCTCTATGAAACCCTTGTATTCTTGTGAGCCTTCAACAAACTGAACAACTGTGTCTTCTGGCGTGATAGTATCTTCAGCACCCTCTGTGCTCTGTGTATTTGGAGGGGCAATTTCAGCTACTGCTGTCATAAGAACAAAAAATTAACGATATGGTATAATTATAACATCTCCTGGCGGTTTGACAAAAATGCCATTGTGGCATGCACCGTCACCGCTGAATACAAAATAACATAAAATAATGAAATCGTCAAACTCTCACGTCTCCGGTGCGCCGACATTCCGGTCGCCATCACGCACGACACGTCTTGTGCTATTGGGCGCCATTCTCCTCTTTGCCGTTGCTATGCGCTTTTGGCATATCGCGGAAGTCCCCGCCGGCATCTACCCCGACGAGGCCCAAAACGGCTACGACGCCTATCTCGCGCAGCACACCGGTGTGTATCAATGGTTCTATCCCGACAACAACGGTCGCGAGGGGCTCTACATCAACCTCATTGCACTGTCGTTCAAACTCTTTGGCGTCCACGTGTGGAGTTTCAAGTTGCCGGGTGTCCTCATCGGCACGCTCACAGTGCTCGGCGTCTACCTTCTGGCACGTGAGGTTTTTTGGCGGTGGCGCAGCGGTGTGTACCTTGCGCTCATCAGCGCGCTACTTGTGGCCGGGTCGTTCTGGCACGTGATGTTCTCACGCATTGGCTTCCGCGCCATTCTTCTGCCCTTCGTGCTAACGTTCGCCTTCTGGTTGATGTTGCGAGGGTTGCGCCGATTGAAGAGTAGCGAGAGCGCACTATGGACGTTTGCGTTCTCCGGCGCGGTCTTTGGGCTGGGCTTGCACACCTACATCGCCTTTCGCATTGCGCCGGCGGCACTCATCGTGCTGTTTGTCGCGCTGCTTGTGGCGCGGCGGTTTCGCTTCCGCGCACTGTGGCGCCCGGCACTGGCGTTCCTGGCCGGCACACTCATCACCGCTGCGCCGATGCTGTGGACATTCTCCACGCATCCGGAATACTTCTCATCGCGCTCCGGAAGCGTCTCTATCTTTACGCCGGAAAACAATGGCGGCGATCTACTCGGCACGCTCGGCAAGACACTGACCCTCAGTCTGGGCATGTTCAACTTCTACGGCGACCAAAACTGGCGGCACGGGTATCCGCCATACGCCACACTGGAACCGGTTACCGGCATCTTCTTTCTTATTGGATTGTTCACAAGTATCATCATTACTGTGCGCTTCTTTGGCGCACTGGCGTGGCATACACTGCAGCGACTTGCCCGCGTGCCACAGCACATGCTACGCACGACGCGCCCCACCTGGCCGTCCGTGCACCTGTTCTTACTCGCGTGGTTTGTGCTCATGCTGGCACCGGAGTTCCTCACAAACGAAGGTCTCCCGCATGCGTTACGCGCGATTGGGGTGTTGCCGGTCGTTTACCTCTTTGCCGCGATGGGCATTGGTGTGCTCTGGCGCACGTTTGAGCATCACCACCTGCTGTTTCGCGAGTTCTTTGTGCCGTTGCTTGGCGTGCTGTTGCTGTAC
>JALXES010000108.1 GCA_027069365.1 Candidatus Moraniibacteriota bacterium
GGGTGTTGCCGGTCGTTTACCTCTTTGCCGCGATGGGCATTGGTGTGCTCTGGCGCACGTTTGAGCATCACCACCTGCTGTTTCGCGAGTTCTTTGTGCCGTTGCTTGGCGTGCTGTTGCTGTACATCGCAACATTTGGCGTCATCAAGTACCACGTCTTTTGGGCGCAGCGCCCGGAGGTCGCCGGTGCCTTCAACAAGAACCTCACTGACATTGCACACGCGGCACAGGCCGCACCGGCAGACACGGAAAAAGTTGTTCTCGCCGGACCACTGGAACGCCTACCGGTGAAACTTCTCACCACGCAGGTGCCGCACATGACGTTCCTCTACGAACACGAAATTCCTACCTATGCGCCCACACAGAAGGATATCATCGTCTACATGACAGACTGCCCGGCGCACATCACGCAAGCATTCCGTGCGCGCCTGGGCACCGTGCGCGTTATTGAGCACAGTGCGCCGCTAGGCAGTCACTACTGCACACTTACACCCGCAGACTAACATCCATTCCTATGCTTCACGTCATCACAAAACATGCACCACTCCTCGCCGTTGGTATTCTCGCACTTTTTGCCGCTGTCTCTCTACGCCTGGCGTGGACGGACGGGCTAACCTTTGACGAGGTGGCGCACATCCCGGCGGGGTATTCCTACGTCACGCACGGCGACTACCGCCTCAACCCGGAGCACCCGCCCGTCCTCAAGGCTCTTGCGGGCTTGGCGCTGCTGCCACTGCACCCCACCTTTGACGTGACGCAAGACTTCTGGACTACAGCAGACGCCAATGGCGAGTACGGCCAATGGGCGGCCGGGCGCCACCTCTTGCACGAGGCCGGCAATGACACGGACATGCTGACGTTTGCCGCACGTGTGCCGCTGGTCATAGTTGCCGTGTTCTTCGGCGCTCTGCTCTTTGCGTGGGGGCGACGCCTTGCCGGCGCACTCGGTGGTCTTCTGGTGCTGTTGCTCTACGCGCTATCGCCAAGCATCCTGGGGCACGACCACTTTGTCACAACAGATGTTGGCATTGCCGCTGCAATGGCCCTGGCGTTCTTTGCGCTCCTTACCTACCTCAAAAGACCGTCTTGGCGCAATGCGCTGCTTGCCGGTGCTGCGCTCGGCCTGGCACAGGTTGTCAAATTCTCTGCCGTCATTCTCTTGCCATTCTTTGCGCTCCTCGTGGTTCTCTATCCCCTCGTGCGCACGCGCAGCGCCATGGATCCCGCACGCGCCACACTGCTCTGGCGCTCTGTGAGTCGCGCACTCGTCGGCGGCGTCGTTGCCGTGGCTGTTGTATGGCTTGTGTATGCCCCATTCACACTCACAATGCCCACTGACGTCCTGGATACCATCGCACCGGTGAAGTTTGCTGCAGATGATGCGCGCAACTCATTCTTCCGCACAGCAACGCTAACTCTCAATCACCACACACTCACCCGGCCATTTGCCATGTACCTGCAAGGACTGGGACAGGTCTTCAACCGCGTGGACGGCGGCAACGGTGCCTACTTCCTCGGGGAGGTCTCCAGCAAACCCTTCCGCCTCTACTTCCCGGTCGTCTATCTCATCAAAGAAACGCTTCCCCACCTGGCGCTCATGCTCATCGCAGTGGGTCTTGGTGTAGCCAGCGCCGCACACGCCCTGCGTGATGCGAAACACCCTTTCCGCATTCGCCTCCAACACTTCGTCACCACACGCATTACCGAACTGACACTTCTGAGCTTCATCGCCTTTTACGCGTATATCTCCATCACCGGCAACCTCAACATCGGACTGCGCCACCTCATGCCCATCATCCCACTTATCTACCTCCTCGTCGGTGTGACACTGGCACGCGCACTCAAGCGCCACGCATGGGGATGCAAGTGTCGCTCACTCAGCGTTACTGTCGGCGTGCTGTTTGCGCTTCTACTTGCAGACGTCATTTATGCGTACCCCTACTACCTCTCGTACTTCAACCAATCCATCGGCGGACCACAAAACGGCTACCACTACGTCACCGACTCCAACACTGACTGGGGGCAAGACAGTAAGCGCCTCAAGGCGTTCCTGGACCGGCACCCGGAGATTGCGCGCATCCGCGTGGACTACTTTGGTGGTGACAATATGGCACACCGCCTTGGCACGCGCTTTATCCCCTGGTGGGACTCCAAGCGCCCGCTGGAAACCGGCTGGTATGCCGTCAGCGTCAACTACCGCCAGGGCTCCATCTACAGCACCGACAAGACTGACGCGGATTCCTACCGCTTCCTCTTGCACGAGAAACCACGCTATCAGGTCGGCACGTCTATTCTCATCTACTTCATTGACACCGAGCCGGATCCTGATACACCATAGCCATTGCATATGTCGCAACAGACAAAAACACCCTCAAGGGTGTTTTTTGTCACTTCGCTCCCGCGTCGCTGTGCTCCCGGTCATGCGACTGGGCAAGCCTTGTGCCGCCGACTGGGACTTCCCTGTGGGCCTGGGTGTCGCGGTCTACGACATCGCGCCCCCCCCTTCAAGTCCCAACGCACGCCAAGCCCGCCTACCGGCAGGCAGGCAGTTAGCGTGCTCCCGCGCACTGCGTCGCTGCGCTCCCCTTGTGCGTTTATTTTACCAAGCTCGGACTTGGTTTCAAAACAATTAAACATGCGGGGCGGGCAAAGCCCGCGCTTTTATCTCGCGCGCCCTCCGGGACGCACGAAACAACTCAGCCACGCCCCTCGTCTCCGCTGTCGCTCCGGCGAGCCGCAAAAACAAAATTTGCCTTTTCCTTTTTGATTCAAAAAAAAAACGGGGGCGGGAAACCTGCCCATGCGCGCGCAAGCGTTACTCCCTTTGCTTTAAATGGTTTTCTAATATTTCTGAAACTTCTTTTTGAAACTTTTTTACAAGTTGCTTGTTTTCTTTTTTCCATTTATTTAACAACTTTGAATACGATCTACCAAAAAACTCTTTTAATTCTGGCTCCTGAAACCATCTTTTAATTGTGGATTTATTTGCATTTTGATAGTTTTGGAAACAAGTTTGTTTAGAAAAATTTAATTCTTCATTCCAAAAATCGTCAGTGTCAGATAAATTATAGAGAAAATCATAAAAAACCTTTTCTGGTGGATTATTTAACGGCAAAAATACAGTTCTATCTGGAATTTTTTTATTTTTATATTTATCTCGCCAATCTCCATCCATTACAAAAAACATGTTCTTAAAAATTGGATGATTTGATTCAGCCATTTTTTGTAAATCACCAGCTCCAAATGGACCTTTTTTAATGTTTAGGCATTGTTTGATTTCCGTTCCGTTTAATAAGTTTTTACACCAATATTCTGTTTCCTCATCTTCGCAAATCATTTCAATCTTCTTTTTTTTATCCTTTTT
>JALXES010000109.1 GCA_027069365.1 Candidatus Moraniibacteriota bacterium
GGCGTGCGCGGCGTGGGAGCAAAAACCGCAACGAAACTCCTCACGCAGTATGGAGATATCGAGGGGGTATATGCGCACATTGATGACATTACGGGTGCACTCAGAACAAAACTGGAGCAAGACCGTTCGCAAGCGTTTCTCTCACGGGATTTGGGGCGTATTGTGTGTGATGTGCCACTCGCGTATGATTTGGACGCGGCACGTGCCACACTCAATACGCAAAAGTTGCGCGCATTCTTGCGTGCAATGAACTTCTTTAGCTTGCTGAAGCGTTTGCCGGATGCGCAAGACGAAGGTGGTGAGGTGGTGCGTGACACAAAATATCGCACAATCTCACCGGACGATACTGCGGACGTGGTGCGTGCTCTCGCTGCAGAAGAGTGTGTGGCGGTGTGTGCAGCTCACGACGGCGCAACGCTTGTGGGGTTTGCATTTTCTGCACGTGCGGGACGCGCGCAGTTTGTACCATGGGAAGACGCCACGCGTGATGCAATCGTCGCGTTTTTTGCGGATACTGCGCGACGTGCAACGCTCACGACGTTTGATACCAAGGCACTCATCCATCTGCTTGCGGCGCACGACATCGCGCTGGCACCGCCCTACAGTGATGTGCTGCTCCAAGCCTATGTGGTAGGTGCAGGAAGTACTATTACACTCTCCCACATTGCAATGGATGTGCTTGGTGAGGACCTCACAGAGGATGGTGCGCAGACACAACTCGCTCTCGTGCCGGACACGGAAGCGCTCGGCGCACATGCCATGCGAACAGCGGATATTGTGCACAAGCTGGCGCTTCACTATCGTGCGGAGATTGCGGCAATTGCCCAGACGCAAAGGGCGGATGCCTCTGTGGCGACCGTCTTGGAGCGGATGGAAATTCCACTCATTCCCATCCTTGCGCAAATGGAGATGGTGGGCGTGGGGTGTGATGCCACTGTGCTTGCGGCGCTGAGCGATGAACTCGGCACGCAACTTGCCGCACTGGAGCGCGACATCCACGCGCATGCCGGCGTGGCGTTCAACATCAACTCCACGCAGCAACTTGCGCAGGTGCTGTTTGACACACTCAAACTACCAACAGAGAATATCAAAAAAACCAAGACCGGCTACTCTACCGCGGCAAGCGAACTTGCCAAATTACACGGTGCGCACCCAATCATCGCGCTACTGGAGGAGTATCGCGAGCTCTACAAGCTCAAGAGCACGTATGTGGATGCATTGCCAAAGATGATTGCCGATGACGGACGCATCCACTCCACGTTCCAGCAAGCGGTCACAGCAACCGGCCGCCTGTCGTCCACGGACCCCAACCTCCAGAACATTCCAACGCGCACGGAATACGCACAGCGCATTCGCAGCGCGTTTCGCGCGCGCGAGGGCTTTGTGCTGCTCTCTGCGGACTACTCGCAAATTGACTTGCGCTGTGTGGCACACATTGCCGAGGACGCCAAAATGATTGATGCCTTTCGTCATGGGGAGGATATCCACACGGCAACGGCGATGGCAGTCTTTGGTGTCTCGCGCAGCAAGGTCACCAAGACGATGCGTCGCCAGGCCAAGGCGCTGAACTTTGGACTCATCTACGGCATGGGCGCCTATGGCTTTGCGCAGTCCGCGGGTATTGATATTGAAGAAGCGCGAGTGTTTATTGAAAAATATTTTGAGCGCTTCAAGGGCGTGGCGCGCTACATGGAGGAGACGATTACTCGCGCGCGCGAGCGAGGCTATGTGGAAACGCCCTTTGGTCGCAGACGCAGCGTACCGGAAATCACATCGCCAAACCGGCAACTGGCACGCAGCGGTGAGCGTATGGCAATTAATATGCCGGTGCAGGGCATGGCGGCAGACATCATGAAAATGGCGATGATTGCCGTGGATGAACGAGTGCGCGCGGCACATGCACCGGAGGACGTGCAGATGATTTTGCAGGTGCACGACGAGATTATCTGTGAAGTGCGCACGCAGCATGCGGAGGCTGTCGCTGCCATAGTTAAGGAAGCGATGGAGTCGGTTACGACGTTGCGCGTGCCGCTTGTGGTGGACATTGCAACGGGAGCAACGTGGGCCAATTTGAAATAGTGTATAATAGGAAGCACATGTGTTGCTCGCGTGAGCAACAGCTTTAATATCGTGAGAATAAACTATATGTCACAAAACCAAAAGATTGGCGCAGCTGTTATTGCGTTTGTTGCCGTCTTGATTGGCGTTACAGCGCTCTTTGCTTGGCGCGGTGACAGTCGCACTGCCACGGAAACAATCACACTGACCGAAGATGGTCGTGACGCAAACCTTTTGGACTACGAACCACAGGTGATTGCATCGGGCCAAAAGGGACGCAGTCCGCTGTCCGGACGGGTGTGTGACGCGTGGGATAAGCGTCCATTTGCGGTGATGTATACGGGTGACGCCGGTGCACGCAAGTGGATGAGTGGCTTGTCACAGGCGGATATTGTCGTAGAGATGCCGCACCGTGCTGTGCATGGCGGGACGCGCATCATGGGCATCTTCCAGTGCAACGCACCGGAGATTGTTGGACCGATGCGCAGTGGGCGTGTGGACTTTTTGGGACTGGCCAATGCGTTTGACGCCATCTTTGTGCCGTGGGGCGGCTCCAGTGTCGTGAAGAATCTCTTGGCACACGGTGTCAATGACAACATTGACTGTAATGGGGAAGTGCCGCCAAGCGGTGGTGGCGCCTGCTTCCGGCGCAGTGGCGGACCATCGTCTACCATGGACAAAGCATCATCCAGCGTGCCAAAACTTTTTGACGTTGCGCGCAGACAGGGCTATCGTGACACCATTCGCCCTGTTGGACTGCAATTCCAGACGGACATTCCGCTCTCGCAGCGTCCAGACTATGGCCTGCTCAAAATCTACTTTGAAAAGCCGTTCCGCGTGGAGTATCACTATGACAAAGCAACCAATACCTATAAGCGCTTCTTCAACAAGAAGCCGGACAAGGACTATGCAACGGGGCAGCAGTATGCGGTAAAGAATGTCGTTGTTATTCTCGCAAAGAAAAGTGCATTCTCCACGGACGAAGACTACGTCGGGAAAGGACTCAGAGATCCGTGGGATGGTGTGGATGAAGCACACAGAAAACGTGACAGTGGACAGTATCCCAACATGGAACTCGGTGACCCGTGGTTTGATGTTAATCGCAGTGGCAAAGCTTACTACTACATGAACGGGCGCGAAGTGGTTGGCACGTGGAAGCGCGAGCGCAAGCTCGGCGCGCCGATGCAGTTCCTGGACGGCAACGGTAAGCCGGTCCACTTTGTGGAAGGTTCCATCTGGATTGAAGTGCCGGAGAGTAATCGCAAAATTCGCTACTACGACAAAC
>JALXES010000110.1 GCA_027069365.1 Candidatus Moraniibacteriota bacterium
GTGCTGCAGAAAGCCCTGCGCGCCGTGCGTGACGCGTTAAAGACGCTGCGTGCTGATGTGCAGCGCGGGAGTGTGGAAGTGGACACGACGGCACAGAAGAAGCGCCTGCAGGAGGAGAGCGCGCAAAAAATTGCCGCAATCACACACACGCGTGCGGCGCTGGAGGAGGAGATTGCGCAGAAGGAAGCGGAGAGTGCGCAGCTGGACAAGGCGCTTGCCGATGGTGCAGCGGCAGAGCGCGCGGCACGTGCGGCGTTCTTTGCGCAGGAGCGCGTCTTGCGGGACAAGGAGCATGCACTGCGTGTCGTGCGAGAGAAGCACAACGATGCCAAAATCCGCGTGGCGCGCGTGGAGGTGCGCAAGGAGGACTTGGCGAAAGCGATTATGTCAGAGCTGGGCATCACGCCACAGGAGCTACAGACGCACACGTGTCCGCCGGTAGAAGACGAAGCACGCTTGGAGCAGGAGGTTGCACGTTTCAAAGTGCGTCACGAGTCCATTGGCGCGATTGATCCGCTGGTGATTGAGGAGTACAAGGAAACGCAGGAGCGCTTTGACTTTTTGACATCCGAACAAGACGACTTGCACAAAGCGATGAATGACCTCGTAGCGGTGGTTAAGGAGATGGATGCTGAGATTGACAAGGCATTCAAAAAAGCGTTTACGTTTATCAACAACGAGTTCCAGTCGTACTTCCGCATGATGTTTGGCGGCGGCAAGGCATCGCTCAAGAAAGTGGACGTCACGCCGAAGCGTGCGGAGCGTACACAGGATGCAACTGATGAGGGGGCGCAGGAGGATGAGGCTGACGAAGATGTCGCCGCACACGAGCAAGATGTGCACATCGGCATCGCCCTCCAGGCCACACCACCGGGCAAGCACGTCACCGACCTTGCGCAGCTCTCCGGTGGAGAACGTTCGCTGGTGTCACTGGCGCTGCTGTTTGCGGTGATTGCGTTCAATCCGCCACCGTTTGTGGTGCTGGATGAGGTAGAGGCGGCATTGGATGAGTCTAACGCGCGACGCTTTGGCAATATTCTGGACGCACTCGCGCAGCGCACGCAGTTCGTCATCATCACGCACAATCGCGAGACGATGCGGCACGCGTCCGTACTCTATGGCGTGACGATGAATCAGGACGGCGTGTCGCGCTTGCTGAGTGTGACACTGGAAAGCGCAGAGGTGCAGAGCGAGAGTGGCGCAGCTTAGCAACAGCGCAGATGTGTGGTATAGTGATAGCATACGTGTAATTATGTCACTTTTGATGTCAAACCTATGATTGAGCGTGTTCTGGAGGTCTTTCGTGTGAGAGATATTCGCAACAAAATTTTCTTTATTCTCGCGCTGCTGGTGGTGTTTCGCCTGATGGCGAACATCCCGCTGCCCGGCGTGGATGCTGCGCGGTTGGAGGCATTTCTCTCTGACAATCAGCTCCTGGGCATGGTCAATATCTTTTCCGGTGGCGGACTCTCAAACATCTCCATCGTGCTTCTGGGTCTTGGGCCGTACATCACGGCATCCATCGTTATGCAGCTGCTGCAGATGATTGTGCCGTCACTGGAGAAACTCAACAAAGAAGAAGGCGAGGCGGGACGGCAGAAGTTTACACAGATTACGCGGTGGCTGACGGTGCCGTTTGCGCTGCTGCAGACGTATGGGATGCTGACGTTGCTGCGCTCACAGGGTGTGATTGTGACAACGGGTGCGATGGACTTGGTGTTGATGATGGTCACGGCAACGGCGGGGACGATTTTCCTCATGTGGCTCGGTGAGCTCATCACGGAGAAGAAAATCGGCAATGGTGTGTCCATCCTAATCTTTGCCGGAATTGTAGCGGCGCTGCCGTCCAGCTTGAGTCGGTTCTTCTCAGAGTTTCAAACAACAGAGCTGTTTACCTATGTGCTCTTTATCGGTGTGGCACTGCTGACAATCGTGGGTGTGGTCTTTATGACGGAAGCGCAGCGCAATATTCCGATTGCTTATGCCAAGGGCATGCGTGATGGCATACGCAGCGGAACGTCGCACTTGCCATTGCGCGTCAATCAGGCCGGTGTGATCCCGATTATCTTTGCTATCTCCATCGTGTTATTCCCGAGCGTCATTGCCGGCGCATTGGTCAATGCGGCAAACCCCACGGTGGCGGCGATTGCGCAGGCCGTGAACGCCTTCTTTCAGAATACGCTCTTGTATGGAGCAGTATATTTTGCGCTTGTTATCGTCTTTGCATACTTCTATACGGCAATCATCTTTGACCCCAAGAAGATTGCGGAGAATTTGCAGAAGCAAGGTGGCTATGTGCCGGGCGTGCGCCCCGGCGCGCAGACAGAGGACTATCTGCATACCATCATGAACCGCATCACGCTTGCCGGCGCGACATTCCTGGGTGTTGTTGCGGTGCTGCCACTGATTGTGCAGGAACTCACGCAGATTCAGGCGCTGACCGTTGGCGGCACGAGTATCCTGATTGCTGTGTCTGTTGTGATTGATATGATCAAGCAAATTCAGGGCCAGATGATTATGCGTGATTACGAACGATTTTAATGAGTCATGAGTCACAACTCACAACTCATCACTCACAACTCATAACTCATAACTCACAACTAAAAAACATGTTTCTCCTCTTTCGTCTCATCGTTGTTGCGCTGACACTGTTGTTGGCAACAGAGCTCATCCCGGGCATTACAGTGTCGTCATTCTATATCGCGTTGGTCGTAGCGATTTTGCTGGGCCTTTTGAATGTGACGCTCAAGCCAATCTTGGTTGTGCTGACGTTGCCGGTGACAATTTTGACGCTCGGACTGTTCCTGTTTGTCATCAACGCGAGCATGCTCTTGCTTCTGGCGAGCTTTGTGGACGGCTTCACGATTACGTCGTTTTGGAGCGCACTTGCTACGTCACTCTTGTTGACAGTGGTCAACTGGTTTAGTCATCGCATTCTCTTATAGACAAGCCTATGAAACTCCTCTCTTCGTGTGCGCCGGCGGCATGTGCCGGTAAGCGTGTTGTGGTGCGCGCATCACTCAATGTACCAATCAACGATGGTGACACCAAGCAGAAGTTCCGTATTGCTGCGCTCAAAGACACGGTGGACTTCTTGTGTGACGCCGGTGCGCACATGGCGCTGCTGGGGCACATGGGTCGCCCGGACGGCGCTGTGGATGAAACGCTCTCCATGGCGCAACTGACAGATGACATCGCGCGTATTCTTGACCGGCCGGTGGTGTTTGCTGATGCGTGCACGGGCGCGCGTGTGGAGGAAGTGCTCTCCGGCACACAGCCCGGCACGCTCGTATTGCTGGAGAACGTGCGCTTTCACAGTGCGGAAACATCCACG
>JALXES010000111.1 GCA_027069365.1 Candidatus Moraniibacteriota bacterium
CATCAAAGGTGACGGTATTGATCCGCACGCGGTGGCGCGGCACGATGTGTTTGCCGAAGTGGCGCCGCGGGACAAGTATGATATTGTATCAGCGCTGCAGTCACGCGATCACATCGTGGCGATGACGGGCGACGGGGTCAACGACGCGCCGGCGCTGAAAAAGGCGGATGTGGGCATTGCGGTCTCGGGTGCGTCGGCCTCGGCGTGCGGCGCGGCGGATCTGATTTTGCTGGACACGGGGCTCTCGGTCATTGAGCACGCGGTGCGGCTGTCTCGCGCGACATTTGCGCGGATGCAGTCCTATGCGACATTTCGCATTGCGGAGACCATTCGCATCATTTTCTTTATCTCGTTGGCGACGATCTTCTTTGGTGATGTGCCGCTGTCCGCTGTGATGATTATTCTGCTGGCGTTGCTTAACGATATTCCGGTGATGGCAATCGCCTATGACAATGCGCCGCCGGACAGAAAGCCCGTGCGCTGGCACTTGCCGGAGACGCTGTTTATCGCGACGCTGCTGGGGACAACCGGGCTGATCTCATCGTTCCTGCTCTTGTGGTATGTGCACAGCGTGGCGGGATATTCGCTGGCGGTTATCCAGACAATTATCTTCCTCAAACTGGACGTCGCCGGGCACTCCACGCTGTACACGACGCGCACGGGGGCCTATCACTTTTGGCACCGACCGTTTCCGTCGCCGGCGTTTTTCTTGCCGGCGTTCTCGTCGCGGCTGATTGGGACGGTGCTGGCGCTGGGCGGATTCTTTATGGCGCCGGTCAGTTGGCAAGTCGTGGCGGCAATCTGGGTATACAGCACGGTGTGGTTTGTGATCAATGACGCTGTCAAGGTCTGGGGGTATAAGCTGTTCCGGCACTTTTACGCACGTTAGGACGTGTGATATACTGGGGAAAGCGCGGTGTCTATTTGTGAGTGTGTATGGACTTATGACAAAGATGACGATTTTTCGGTTACTGATTGGGCAAAAATTGCTTCTGGGATATGCGGCGGGCCTGCTACTGTACATTCTCTCAGCATACTTTCAGGACGTCTCCGGCGCGCAGGACGTCAGCGGCTTCTTTCTCGTCGCTGCCGGCGTAACGCTGTTTTTTTTATTATCCATTCACCATGTCATTGCGCACATTGGCCGCGCGCGACTATATTTACTGTTGCTTCTGGCAATTGTTGTGATAGCGTGCGCATTGATTTTTGTTGCAGATTCTTTGCTGGGTGCGGGTCTGGCAATTGTGTTGCTCGTAGCAACAACATTGGTGGTCGTTATTTTTGATATGCTGACGCAGTCGTTCTCCACGGACGCGGCGGATGGACAGATGTATGGCGCGGTGCTCAGCGCCGGTAATCTCGGCTTCCTCTTTGGACCAATCAGCGCCGGCTACATTGTGGCACACTTCATGATGCAAGGAATTTTCTTCATGCTGGTCGTGGTGTATAGCATCGTGTTGGTTGCCGGTATAGTGGGGCTTGCGCACTTGCGGCGCCTCAATCACGTCACGCAGTTGCAGGGGTTGACACTTGTGCGGCATCTGTGGCGTCACAGCTGGTTTCGCCGGGCGTATGCACTGTCACTGGTATTGCAGTTCTTCTACGCAGTGATGATTGTCTATATGCCGCTTTTATTGGCAGCACACGGTTTTAGTGTGCAACAAATTGGCGTTATCTTTACAGTTATTCTCGTGCCATTCATTGTTGTAGAATATCCCGCCGGTGTGATTGCGGACAAATTTCTGGGAGAGCGGGAGATGCTTCTGGGTGGGCTTGTGCTCATACTGGGAAGCCTCGCTGTCATTGTCACCATGCCGCTGACCACACTGACTGCATGGCTTGCTGTACTCTTTGTCAGTCGGATTGGTGCAGCGCTTGTGGAGAGCATGTCAGACATTTACTTTTACAAACACGTGGAGAGTGAAGATGTGGGTACGATTGGCATCTATCGCACAGCCTACAGCATGGGACTGCTTGCGGCAACATTGTGCAGCACAATCGTTGCATGGTTTCTGCCGGAGTCGCTTGTTGCGCCATTTGGTGTGACGATTGCCGTAGTGCTGGGAGGGCTTGGTATTGCGTGGCACATGCGTGACACACAGCCGCATCCCGAAGTGGTATAATGATAGCGTATGGAATTTCGCACAGCACAATTTGAAGGTCCGCTGGAACTCCTCTTGGCACTCATTGACGAGCAAAAGCTGACGCTGACGGAGGTCGCGCTGGCAGAGGTAACGGAGCAATATCTTGCCTACCTCAACGAACATCGTGCAGAGATTACGCTGGAGAACCTGGCGGATTTTCTGTCAATAGCGGCGCGCCTCATTTTGATGAAGTCCAAGGCGCTGCTGCCGCTGCTGGTACTGGAGCAGGAGGAAGAAGAGGAAATTGGTGACCTCGCAGCACAACTGGAAGAGTACAAGCGGTTTGCCGATGCTGCACAGACACTGCAGGTGCTGTGGGTGGAGGGGCGGCAGAGTTTCGCGCGCACTGTCCCGCCACGCAAGCGACACATTGTGTTTACGCCACCGGATGTGCGCACCGGTGATATCGCACAACTCTTCCGCGGCGTACTTGCGGAAATCCCGACAATTGCGCAGCTGGACCAGAAGCGTATGCGGGATATTGTGGCGCTAGAGGAGCGGATTATGCATCTCTCGCGTTCACTTGCACAGCGCGGCACCGTGGCATTCTCGCAGTTTGTCCGGGAGGCCAAGGATGCGGGTGACGTGATTGTCTCCTTTCTGGCGCTTCTAGAGCTCGTCAAGCAGAATGCTGTTACGGTGACACAAGAGACAAGTGCTGATGATATTCAGATTACACGTGCAGATGCGTAATGTGCTACACTGGAAGTATGACACAGGCAAAAGATACACATAGTAAAGACGCTGATCTCAACGCCGACATTGCGCGCCTGGAGGCGCTGCTCTTTGTGAGTGGCGACCCGTTGAGCACGGCAAAGTGCGCACGGGTGTGTGGCTTCTCGCGCGAGCACCTCGCACAGGTGGTAGCGGCGCACACACAGCGTGCACAACGCACAGGAAGCGGCCTGCGCATAAGTGTTTGCAACGATACAGTGCAGATGGTGACGGCGCCGCACACGCAGCAGGTTGTGGAGAAGCTCGTGACTGATGCGCGCAATGAAGACCTCTCCAAGGCGGCGCTGGAAGTTTTGGCAATCGTAGCGTACCGCTCGCCGGTGTCACGCGCGGAGGTGGACGCCATCCGTGGCGTGAACTGTGCATTCTCGCTGCGCAATTTGCTCATGCGCGGACTGATTGAACGTGTGCCGGATCCGAACCGTCCACGAGCATACCTCTATCGCGTCACGCACGACTTCTTATCACACCTCGGATTGCAGTCTGTGGAAGAATTGCCGGACTTTACAACGCTTAGCACGCATCCAAAGATTGCGCAAGTAAAAGGGGAATCCGAAGAAACATGCTAAATGCACTCCTGACAATTGGTATGGTTGTTGTTGCGCATGGCGCGTCTCTCGGGACGCTCGTTGCAGCACTGCCATCAGCTGCAACACCATTGGCGCCAAAGGTGCTGGGGGCTGCTACCGCACAACAGTTTCCTGTTGCACCGGTAGTGCAGCGCCCGACGCCGAGCGTCACAGCAGTGCCCGTACACGCACCACAGCCGCCACAGCGCCGCAGCGAAGCACCACAGCTTGTCTTGCCGGACACACATGCGGCAGCCGTGGTAGATGCGGCATCCGGTGCGCTGTTGTACGACCAAAACGCCCACACACACCGCGCGATTGCATCGCTGACCAAGTTGTTTACAGCATATATTGTGCGGACAAGTGGTGTAGCGCTGGATGCACCGGTGGAGATCCATGAGGATGACCTGTTACGTGTCGGCTCACGTGTGGGCTGCAAGAGCTCTACGGTATGCGAAGGGCAACAACTTGTCCCCGGGGAAGTGGTGACGGTGCGTGATTTGCTCACGGCCATGCTTGTGGCAAGTGCCAATGATGCGGCTGTGGCACTTGCACGCTATATCGCCGGTTCTCAGGAGGCTTTTGTGGCGCTGATGAATGCGCGCGCACAAGATGTTGGATTGACAGATTCCCACTTCTGCACACCAAATGGTCTGGAGGTTGATGGAGAAACGTGTTACTCCAGTGCGGCGGACATTGGGCGCATTGGCGTGCTGGCCATTCATGATACGCTTATTTGGCAGCTCTTGAATACGCCGCGTGCAACAATCACATCACGTGATGGTGCCTATACGCACGAATTGGTAGCGACGAATAAGCTTGCCGGGACACCGCGCGTTGCCGGCATGCTGGGCGCCAAGACGGGGTTTACACCGCAGGCCGGTAAGTCACTGCTCATGGCGGTCGCACACCCGGAGCGCTCCGATGTGCGCATTGTCGCGGTGCTCTTGGGTAATCCGTGGCGCTGGCGCGATATCAATACACTGGTAGACTGGACATGGCAAGCATATCAATGGCAGTAATGTAAACACTCCTATGGAATTTGCACAGATTCAAACAATCCCGGAAGTCGTCAATGTCCTGAAGGTGATGGCCACGGGCATTATCGCTTTTGTAGTTGCTTTTGTTATCACGCCGGCATGGACACATATCCTCTATAAACACAAGATTGGCATCAAAATCAAAAAGACCGGCGTAGATGGTAAGAAGCTTACGCACGTCAGCGCGTTGCACGCGCACAAGAGCGGCACGCCGACGATGGGTGGCGTGATTGTATGGGCAACAGTCGGACTGTTGGCGCTGGCGTCGCACTATGTGTTTCCGTGGATTGCACAGGTACTTGATACAAATTTCATCGCGCGGCTGGACTTCTTCTCTCGCAAGCAAACATATCTGCCGCTGTTTGCACTCGTTGCCGGCGGTGTGCTGGGGCTGTTTGATGATATCGCCAGCGTGCGCGGCTGGGGCAAGAACAAGGGGGGTGGCATCCAGTTTGCACTGCGGTTTTGGTGGTTATTCGCGATTGCCGGCGCCGGCGCGTGGTGGTTTTTTGTCAAACTTGGGTGGGATGTCTTGCACGTGCCGGGCGTGGGAGATTTTATGATTGGCGTGTGGTATGTGCCGCTGTTCATCTTTGTGATTCTCTTCAGCGCGATTTCCTCCAATGAAACGGATGGGTTGGACGGGCTGAATGCCGGCGTATTAACAATTGCCTTTGCAGCATTCGGGATGATTGCGTTCATGCACAACAAGGTGGATTTGGCGGCATTTTGTATGGCGGTTTCCGGCGCACTGACGGCATTTTTGTGGTTCAATATTTATCCGGCGCGGTTCTTTATGGGGGACACCGGTGCTATGGCACTGGGCACAACGTTGGGTGTTGTAGCGATGCTGACCAACAGCGCGCTGGTACTCTTTATCATCGTCTTTATCTATGTATTGGAAAGCGGGAGTGTTGTATTACAACTCGCAAGCAAGAGGTTCCTGGGACGCAAGATATTCCGTGCGGCACCAATCCATCACCACTTTGAAGCCATCGGCTGGCCGGAGCCAAAGATTGTGATGCGCGCGTGGGTCCTTACCATGATTACCGCCGCCGTCGGACTGATTATTGCCATTTTTGGTATGGGACGGTGAGGTTAGCTATGAGTAGTGAGTTATGAGCTGTGAGTCGCGATATAGTGAGTTATTGAGCGCAGTATGGTATGATGGAGATAGGGTGACGTCTAAATGAGTTGTATATGCGACAATCGGAACTGTTTACGAAGACACAGAAATTTGCACCGAAAGACGAGGTGAGCAAGAATGCGCAACTGCTGATCCGTGCCGGGTTTGTGCACAAGGAAATGGCGGGCGTGTACGCGTTCTTGCCGCTGGGGTGGCGCGTGATGAACAAGATTATGACCATCATCCGTGAGGAGATGAATGCGCTGGGTGCGCAGGAGCTTTATTTGACGGCGCTGCAGCGCAAGGAGCTCTGGGAGAGGACCGACCGCTGGGATGATGCAAAAGTGGATGTGTGGTTCAAAACGGCACTGAAAAATGGCACGGAGTTGGGCTTGGGCTTTACGCACGAGGAGGCGATGACCGCGATGGTCAAACCGTTTGTGACGTCGCACCGCTCGTTGCCATTCAGCGCGTATCAGTTTCAGACGAAGTTTCGCAACGAGACGCGCGCCAAGAGCGGGATTATGCGCTCGCGGGAGTTTATTATGAAGGACCTGTATTCGTTCAGCCGCGACGCGGCGGAGCATGAAAAGTTCTACGAAAAAGCGCAAGCGGCGTATGAACGCATTTTCCGGCGCGTCGGCATCGGTGCGCAAACATACACAACATTTGCCAGCGGCGGAACATTTAGCAAGTATTCGCACGAGTACCAAACCGTGTGCGACGCCGGCGAGGACATTATCTATGTGCACGAGGGCAAAGGGATTGCGGTCAATGAGGAAGTGTACACGGACGAGGTGCTTGCGGATTTGGGTCTCTCGCGCGACGAACTTGTGCAGAAAAAAGCGGCGGAAGTGGGAAATGTCTTCTCACTGGGAACAAAGTTTTCCGATGCCTATGATCTGACGTACACAGATGAGCAGGGTGAAAAAAGGGCGGTTGTGATGGGCTCGTACGGCATCGGACCGGCGCGCGTGATGGGTGTGGTGACGGAGTTGTTTGCCGATGAGCGCGGGCTTGTGTGGCCGCACTCAATCGCGCCGTTTACGGTGCACCTGATTAATATCGGACGCGATGACGATGCCGCACAGCTGTACGCCGACCTGACGAGTGCCGGCGTGGAAGTGCTGTGGGATGACCGCGACGAGCGCCCCGGCGTGAAGTTCGCCGATGCGGATCTCATCGGTTGCCCGTACCGCGTGGTGGTCTCAGACAAGGCGGCTGCGGCCGGTGGCGTGGAAGTCAAGCAGCGAACGGACGAGACGCCTGTAACACGTGCACCTAAGGACCTCGTTGCGTACATCAAAAACTCACGCACTCAAACATAAATAACGCTCTCTATAAAAATACTATGCGTATCGCACTAACATGGAACCATCCCAGCTACCGTGATGCTGAAATCAACGAGCCGATAGAGCGCGTGCTGTCCACAAATATCATGATGAGTATGGCGACGGTGCACATGCGGGATGATGATGTCCCGGAGAGCTGGATTAATTCCATGTACTTTGCGTACACAGAGGACCTGATATTCTATATCCTGACCTATCCCACAGCAGAACACGTGCACAATCTCATGCACAATCCATCTGTTGCGCTGGCAATCGCATCACAGCAACCGCCGGACAAACACAAGGTTGGGTTGCAAATTGGTGGCACGTGTGTTCCGGTGCCGGACGATGAGCTCGCGGTAGCGACGAAAGTTTATGCAGAGCGTTTTCCATGGCTGCGGGATTTCGTGCGGTCAGCGGAGGACTGGCAGACGACATCACTCGTCTCACGACTCTACAAAGTAACGCCTCGCCGCATCAAGGTTTTTTCAGAGCGTCAGATCGGCACGGAGATGTGGCTGGAGCTGCACGTATAGAAATGATGATAGTTGCTTGGGCGTCGTGCGTGGGGTATAATAAGAGCGATTGTACGGTAGGTACACGCTTTTATATTTGTTAGGAATAGTACGTGTGAAACATTTTCTACAGAACATGTGGCAGCGCCTCTTTGGGCGGTTTGCAAAAGACATCGGCATTGATTTGGGAACGGCAAACACGCTGGTGTATGTTGCCGGTGAAGGGATTGTGATCAACGAGCCATCGGTTGTTGCCATCAACAAGAAAACGGGGCAGGTGCTGGCAATTGGCACGGAAGCCAAGCGCATGGTGGGTAAGACGCCGGGCCACATTGTGGCGACGCGCCCGCTGGTGGACGGTGTGATCAGTGACTATGATGTCACGGAGCAGATGCTCAAGTACTTCATTGGCAAAGTGCACAACGGAGCATTTGCGTTTTTGGCACGTCCGCGGGTGCTGGTCGGCATTCCGTCCGGTGTCACAGCGGTGGAGAAGCGTGCCGTGATTGAAGCAGCCATTGGCGCCGGCGCGCGTGAAGCGTTTCTCATTGATGAGCCCATGGCGGTGGCGATTGGCGCGGACTTGCCGGTGACTGACGCCGGCGGCAATATGGTGGTGGATATTGGCGGCGGCACATCGGAGATTGCGGTCATTTCATTGGGAGGCGTTGTTGTGGCGCGCTCACTACGCACTGCCGGTGATGAGATGAACGAGGACATCGTGCGCTACGCACGGGACCACTTCAACCTCCTCATTGGTGAGAAGACGGCGGAAGAAGTCAAGATTGCCGTCGGTGCGGCAACGCGCCAAAAGGAAGAACTCGCGACAACGGTGCGAGGGCGTGACTTGGTGACGGGCCTCCCCAAGGAGGTTACCATGACAACGGAAGACGCGCGCAAAGCGCTCTCGCATTCCGTACGCATTATCGTCAACACCATCAAGACTATTGTGGAGGAAACGCCGCCGGAGTTGATTGCAGACATTATGCAGCGTGGCATTGTCCTATCCGGTGGCGGCGGTCTCATTCGCGGCCTGGATGAGTTGATTGCCGATCAGACGGAGATGCCTGTGCGCCGCGTGGAGGAGCCGCTGACAGCTGTGGCACGCGGGACGGGGATTGTGCTGAATGACTTGGAGACGCTCAAGGACGTGCTCATTGACACAGAAGAGGACGGACTGCTCACCTATGCGTCAAAATCGTCATAACACCGTATGTCATCTCTCATCAAAAAACTGGCGCTTGGCGGTGGTGTGTGCATAGCGATTGCTTTCTTTATGACGCGCGGGACGGGGAGTACGACAGAGTTGTTTTTGTGGCGTGCAGCGGCACCATTTGTGCATGCCGGCGCCACCGTGATTGATGCCGTGCGTGATACGCTTGCTGTCTTTGGCAACGCGCGCACCCTCACAGCACGTATTGAGGCGTTGGAGCGCGAAAAAATCGCCCTTCAGGCGGAGAAAAGTTACCTGGAGAACGTTGCTGCCGAAAATGCGACGCTGCGTGCAGAAGCGGCACTGCCGCGTGCAGAGGAGGTCGCGACATATCCGCAGCGTGCAGCTGATGTCATTGGCTATAATCCGGGCGCCACCAAGGAGTGGATTGTGATTAACCGTGGGCAATCTGATGATGTGGCGGTTGGTATGCCTGTTGTGGTGGGGCGCGTACTCGTGGGCGTTGTTGCCGCCGTGGCGCCACATACTGCACAGGTACGTCTCATCACACATGCCCAGAGCGTTATCCGCGGCGAAACAGCAAAGCTGCGCACGCGCGGCATTGTGCGCGGCGTCTCACACGCCGGTGCGCATGTCACGATGGTGGAGCGCTCGCAGCCACTTGCTGATGGAGACGTGATGCTTACTGTACGCAACAACGCTCTCCCGGGAGGCTTGCTGCTGGGGACGGTGTACAATGTGCGCGTCTCTGACGACAGCCTCTTCCAAGAGGCACTTCTGGCGCCAGCATACACGGCAGCGCTGCGTGATCGTGTAACAGTACTTCTGACACACAAGGATTTCTAACGCCATGCGATGGTTTCGTACAAAAAAATATGCCGACGTGGAAATTGATGATGCTGTACTCACAGCGTCAGAGGGTGATGTGGCACAGATGGAATTCCGTCTCAACAAGAGGTGGCTGAGCTTTGCATTTGGCATTATGGTGATTGTTTTGTGTGCACTGGGTGCGCGGGTGTGGTTTTTGATGGTGCTCCATGGTGATGACTACCGCGCACGTGCCGCCGCCAACAGTGTGCGGTATGATGTCATTCCTGCGCCACGTGGTCTCATTCTGGACCGTTTTGGTGTGCCGCTGGTAGAAAACGTGCCGCAGACAGATGTTGTACTGTTCCTCTCGCTTCTACCGACTGATGACGCACAGAGGGAGCGCGTGATGGACGCACTCCGACGCATTCTACATATTTCGGCGGAAGAGTTGGCGCAGAAGATTGATGCGGCGCGTCAGCAGCACCAGAGTGCCGTGCTCCTTGCCACACACATTCCACAAGAGGTGCTCTTTTCGCTCGTTGAGCATGAGTCACAACTGATGGGTGTACGTTTGGTAACAACGGCACGTCGTCACTATATTGACAGCACACTCTTTGCGCACGTTCTGGGCTACACGGGCATTGTGCAAGCGGAAGATCTCGCACAAGATGACTCCTACTACCTCACAGACCACGTAGGGAGGACCGGTGTTGAGAAAGTCTATGAAACACTCCTGCGTGGGCGCCACGGTGCAACCGGCATGGAGGTGGACGCACGTGGACGCTCGCGGCGCGTAACGCAGAACATTGTCCCGGTACCTGGAAGCGACATTTATCTGACAATTGATGCGGAGCTGCAGAAGTATATCACAACCGCCATGGAGAAGGCGTTTGAGCGCTACAATCTATCACGGGGCGCTGTGGTAGCGCTAGACCCACGCGATGGCAGCGTGCGCGCACTGGTAAGCATGCCGGGCTATGACAACAACCTCTTTGTGGATGGCATTTCCCAGGCGGACTATGCGGCGCTCACGCAGGATCCGGACCAGCCACTGTTTAACCGTGCTATCGGTGGTGCTTATCCTCCAGGCTCCACGGTCAAACCCATCCTTGCCGGCGCGGCACTCACAGAGGGCGTGATTGATGAACACACCGCGGTCAATAGCACGGGCGCTATCCGTGTGGGGGCGTACACGTTCCGCGACTGGCGTGTCAATGGCGTAGCGGACGTGCGCCGAGCCATTGCTGTGTCACATGACATCTTCTTCTATGCTATCGGTGGTGGCTATGGTGCCATCCGTGGTATGGGTATGGAGACGATGAAGAAGTACTACATGCTCTTTGGTTTTGGCGCAAAGACGGGCATTGATCTCCCCGGAGAGGCGCGCGGTTTCATCCCGAGCCCGCAGTGGAAGCGGGAGCGTTTTGGTCAGCCATGGTCTATCGGCAATGACTAT
>JALXES010000112.1 GCA_027069365.1 Candidatus Moraniibacteriota bacterium
TGTCGCTGATAGATGTGTGACAATTGCCCCCTCACGCTCAGGGACGAGTGTGAGGGGGATTTTATTTGTCCATTATCTGTGAGCGTAATATATACATCAGCTGTGCATAAAAGGCAAGGTTGTGGCGTGCCAGGATGGCCGGTCCCAGCGGGTCATTGACCTTGAGGAGGTGGTGCACGTACGCATATGTATAGGTCGCCTCACCATTGTGTATCGGCACGTGCAGCGCACGCATGTCCGTGCGGTGTGTCGCAGTGCGCACGTTTACGTAGTTATAAAAAGGTGTATATGTCCCGGTCGTCAGAAATTGCGCGATGCGCTCCCGAGCGTCTTGCGTCCACATAAAGGCGCGGCCGTGGCGACCCTCATGCGTAGGGATAACGCAATCAAACATCTCCCACCCCATCCGCACACACCGCACGATATCTTCCGGCGTTCCAATACCGAGCGCAAAGGCAAGCGATGTTTCCGGAATGAGTGCTGCCGTCTGCGCAAGCACGTCCTCCATGAGGCGGCCCTGCGCGTCAATGTGTCGCCCACCAAAGCCAATGCCGTCCCAGTGCGTGTTGCCACATCCGTCATCAATGCGCTGCGCCACATCAACGAGCCCCTGCGCACATCGCGTGCGCAGCTCCGCATACGGCCCACCTTGGATAACAGCAAAGAGTTTGGGGCGCGTTTCTTGTGTCCAGCCGCGCACACGCGCTTGCGTGGCATATGCCCTCCGACAGCGCGCCGCCCAGCGGATGGTGCGCTCCACCGCTGCAGCAATATCATCGTACGACGCCGTATTTGGCCGTGGGTCATCCAGCACTACCATCATGTCCACGCCCAAGTCCGCTTGGATGCTGATGGACTTCTCCGGCGTCAAGAGATGTTGTGAGCCATCCACGACACTACGAAACCGCGCACCCTCTTCCACAATTGTGCCGAGCTGTGCGTTCTTGTGGATGAGTGAGTAGACCTGATAGCCTCCACTGTCAGACAACAGTGGCCGCTCCCACCCCATCAATGCGTGCACACCGCCAACGCGACGGACGACATCCATGCCCGGCTGCAGCATGAGATGGTAGGTGTTGACCACCATTTCCGTGATGCCCGTCGCGCGCACATCCTCGCGCGCAAGACCGCGGACGCTTGCGCGTGTGGCGTCCGGCATGAAGAACGGCGTCTGTATATCACCGTGTGGTGTGTGAATTGTGCGTGTCGGGCGCTGCATCAATTTCGTACCATACCACCTCTGGTCGTTGGGTCCTCACTCAACGCCGTTGTCTTTGCCTGACCAACAATTCTGATATTCGTATTTGTAAACGTGTCATGTGCGGTAAACACCGATTCTTTGAGCAGCGGCACTGCTTCACCAACTTGGTCAATCGTTGGTGTGACGGAAATTTGGAAGCGCACTTCCCGTGCCTTGCGGAAGTAGCCTGTACCGTTCTCTACCTCACCAAGGTGCCACACGATTTTGTGTGTGCGCGGATTGAATTGGAGCGTTTCACTCTCCGGGAATGTGACGCCCTCCCAGTGGACAGATGTTGGTAGAAATGCCTCCACCTTGGCATTCGTCAGCACGTTCGTCGCATTTGTCAGCGTCCATCGGATAGTAAATGTCGTTTTCTCATTGACAATCGGCGGGACGGGTCCGGTATTTTTGATGGTGAAGTCATCATAGAAGCCTTCTGTGGTAAAGCGCACCGGACTAGCAAGTTTGATGCGCAGTGTATTGCTGGAGATAACTTTATTCTCTCCAATCGGCGTTGGGACATCAGGGCTGTCAATTTCCGCCGTTGTTGAGATGACCAAATTGCGGTCGCTGTCGTCACGTACCGTAATATCACTGCGCACCGGGATAGTAAAATCAATACGCCCGCCCTGCCCCGGTGCAAGTAGCGCAAGTGCAGGGATGTCCGCCGCACGCCACACGATGGAGCGCGTCTGCGCTTCCAGCGAGCCGCCACTGGAGCCCAAACGCAAATCCGTATAGTCCAGGATACGGTCATCAAATTTCAGCCTCACCACAACGTCACGCAAGCCGAGGTCACTCGTGTTCTTGTAAATGAGTGTATAGCTGAGGTTCTCACCGGCGTGGGCGACATACGTCGTTGCATTGTTCACACGTTGCGTGATTGTCAGTGCCGCTTGCGCAATGCGTGTCGTCCACTCTTCGCGAGCAAGCACACTGCGCGTCGCACCATTGTGCAGTGCAAGCGTAAAGACCGACATCTTGACATCGTCCACTACGCCACTGAGCATGCCGCGAATACGCACACGCCCTTCGGTCCCCGGCGCGATTGTCCCCAACTGCCACACATGGTCTCCATCAGCCGCCTCCGGCTCCGCAGACTGCAGTGTGAAACCTTGCGGAAAATCCGCTACGAGTGTGACGTTCTCGTAGGACTGTGTGCTGCTGTTGGTGTAGCGCACGATGTACTCAATCACGCCGTTGTTTGGCACGGACTTCTGTGCATCCACCGTAAGTGACAACCCTTCACGACTGCGCATCAACCCCAGCCGCTGTTCACGCACGACGCGCTTCCCGGTCGTGGATGGCACGGCCGAGAGTACCGCCTTGATGTAGATTTCACTATCCGCAAAATCTTCAAAGCGCCCCTGAATGCGGACATCCTTTGTCTCATGCGGTGCAATCTCCCCGATGATAAGCGTACTGTGGTCGCTACTGTCGTAGCGTACGCCACTTGCTTCATCAATGATGAACGCCGGCGTGTGCTCAATCTCAAGCCGCGCATCTGTGAGCGTAACACTGTTGTCGTTGGTGTAGCGCACGGTGTACGTTGCGGCCATACCGCTACCAACCGTTGTCGGACCATCAATCGTCACTGTCAGGCGCTGCACATCAAAGAGGTGTGCGCGAATTGTGATAAACGTCCATGCAGCAAAGAGTAACAGCACAACAACACCGAAAGCTATTGCGATGCGCAATAGTGGACCGCGCCATGAGCGCTCCAGCCCCTCGCGTTCTTGCGCCTGCCACGGAGACTCTTCTCCCAAACGGTTCTGCGCCGTGCGGCTCTTATCCGGATTGTAGATGGTCTTCTCGTGCGCGCGCTTGCGTGCATCGTTTTGATAGAGCTCTTTCTTGAGGTCACCAAGTGCCATAGGTATTGTTTTAGAAATCTCGCGCTTTCTTGTAGTATACCATCAATCACCAAAACACACGACTGCTGTGTCGTGTGTTAGCGGTGCACTTACTTGATAACCTTGTCCACAATGCCGTAGCGGCGTGCCTCCTGGGCTGTCATGAAGTAGTCACGGTCCGTGTCTTTCTCCAGTTGTGCAACGCTCTTGCCGGTGTGCTTGGCAAGAATATCATTGAGGCGTTTCTTGATCTTGAGAATGTGTGTCGCATGAATGTGCACGTCGGATGCCTGCCCCTGTGCGCCACCGAGTACTTGGTGAATCATGACCTCACTGTGCGGTAGTGCCATACGCTTGCCCTTTGCGCCGGCCGCAAGTAGCACCGCACCGGCAGACGCCGCTTGTCCCACGCAGATTGTCCGCACATCCGACTTGATGTATTGCATCGTGTCATAGATTGCCAGTGCGCTGGATACAGCGCCACCGGGCGAGTTGATGTACATGGTAATGTCCGCCTCACCATCCTGCGCTTCCAGAAAGAGCAGTTGCGCAATGACAACATTCGCAACACTGTCATCAATGCCCGTTCCCAAAAAGACAATGCGGTCTTTGAGGAGGCGCGAGTAGATGTCGTACACGCGCTCTCCTTGCGGCGTTTTGTCAATGATGGTTGGTATCAACATACGTTTGTGTTCCCTTATGCCTCACACGTCTCCAAGTAGTCAAAGACGGCCTCCTGCCGCAGCATTGCCGTGGCATAGTCATACAGGTGCGCCAGGTCAACCTTCTTCTTGGCCTCCTCCTGTCCACCGTACATGCTCATGAGTTTCTGCATCTCTGCCTCCACCTTCTTTGTGTCCGGCTCAATATGCTCTGTGTCGGCAATGTAGTCCAGTGCCAGACCAATCTTTGCACGTTGTTCTGCCTGCGGTCGCCAGTCTTTGCGCAAGTCTTCCTTGGTCTTGCCCACGCGCTCCAGCATCTCGTCCAGCGTGGTACCGCTCTGAGAGAGCTGTTGCGCAAACTGCTGTTCCATGCGGTCGATTTCATTTTCAATGAGCTGTTCCGGTAACTCGCCGCGGACATGCTGCGCGAGCTCTTCTGCGAGGCCCTCACGCAATGACTGCTTGGCTGCATTCTTTTTCTCCGCTTCCATGCCCGCGCGCATCTTTGCTTTGAGGTCAGCGAGGTCTGTGATATCCTTGCCCGCCTTCTGTGCAAATGCATCATCAATCTCCGGCACAATTTGCTCCTCGACGCGATTGAGTGTGATGGTGAATTCCGCGTCCTTGCCCGCCAGCTCCTTCGCGTGGTACTTCTCGGGGAATGGCAATGTCACCGTCTTCTCCTCACCGGCAACCATGCCGATGATTGCGTCCTCAAAACCGGGGATAAATGTCTTGCTGCCCAGGACGAGCGGATGATTGGTCCCGGTACCACCCTCAATCGGCTTGCCGTCCACTGTCACTGTAAAGTCAATGTGCGCCACATCCTTCTCACGTGCCGGACGGTCCGCCAAAACGTGTTCAGCCTGCTGCTGCGCCATTTTTGAGAGTTCTTCATCCACGGCGCTCTCGTCCACCGTCACGTCAGCTGCCGCAGTGAGTTCCGCGCGCTTCTTCGCGATTGCCTTTTTCCAGTTTTTAGCAAGCGTAATCTCCGGCAATACTGTCACGGTTGCCGTAAAGACCAAGTCATTGCCCTCGGCGAGTTTCTCCACCTGAACCTCCGGCTGTGCGATTGCTTTGATGTCGTGCCCTTTGATAGCGCGCGCATAGGCCTTCTTGATGGCACGCTCTGCTGCCTCCGCAATAACCGCGTCGCGCCCAACTTCACGCATCACAACATCCTTTGGCACTTTGCCCTTGCGAAAGCCAGGCGCTTTGATGTGCGCGCCAAAGTGCTCTGCAGCAGCATCAATCTCCGCCCCCCACTCTTGTGCCGGCACTGTAATTGTGAGTTTCTTTTGCGACTTCTCCAGGTCTGTAACTGTAACGTTCATGCTTGTAGTGATTAGAGACTTCTTATGTTGTTTTCTTTGGGTACTTCTCCGCATACATGCGAATGCCCTTTTGGACAGCTTCGCGCGCTGCGTGCACGTCGTCAAAGCCTGTGACTTCCACGACTTTGTTATCAATTGACTTGTATGTCTCAAAGAAGTGCTTCATCTCCTTGAGTGTGTGCGGATTGACGTCCGAGATGTCTGTAACAGCATCCCACCGTGGATCATCGCTTGGCACAGCGATAACCTTGTCGTCGCACTCTCCGCTGTCAACCATGCGCATGACCCCTACAACGCGCGCTTCTACCATGACACCTGTTGCCAGCGGGTAGGTTGTCAGCACAGCGACATCCAGTGCGTCACCATCATCCCACAGCGTCTGTGGCACAAACCCGTAGTCTAGCGGGTAGTCTTGTGCCGTATGCATTGCACGATCCAATTTGATCAGACCTGTTGCCTTGTCAATCTCGTACTTGTTCTTTGTCCCGCGCGGGATTTCAATGATAGTGTTGATGATATTTGGTGCGTCATCACCGTACGCAATCTCATGCCACATGTTCATATGTGTGTCGTTAAATACGTTAGTTTTCAAGCAAAATTATGCAACTTTCTCTGCCTCTTTCTCCGCCGCAACAGCGTCCTCTTGACCCTCTCCCTCATCTGCGGCAGACGCGTCTTGCTCCGACTGCTCGTGTGACGGTGCTGCGCTACTCTCATCCTCCGTCACGTCTTCTGCTGACGCATCAGCAGTACTCGCAGCATCATCTGCTGCTGTCTCCGCCTCCGTCACATTCTCCGCCGACGCTTCCTCCCGGCTCCCCTCCTCTTGCTCTGCAGTGCTGTCTGATTGCTTCTCTCCGGCAGATGCGCCAACGACATCAATATTCCACCCTGTGAGCTTCACCGCAAGGCGCACATTCTGTCCCCGCTTGCCGATTGCCAGTGACAGCTGGTCATCCGGGACGATTGCCACAGCTTCTTTCTTCTCATCATCCAACTGCACGCTGATGACCTTGGCCGGTGAGAGTGCCGCGCTGATGAACTGCACCGGGTCGGCATCCCACTCAATGATATCCATTTTCTCACCACCTAGCTCATCAATAATGGTCTGCACGCGCGTACCGCGCTGTCCCACACAGGAGCCAATCGGATCAACGCCTTCTTCCTCCGTATAAACTGCTACTTTGGCGCGGCTGCCTGCCTCGCGCGCAATCGCCTTGATCTCCACTGTACCGGCAAAAATCTCCGGCACCTCCAGCTCAAAGAGCCGGCGCACCAACTCCGGGTGTGTGCGTGACACTGTGATGCCGGGACCCTTCGGATCCTGGGAAACTTCCAAGATGTAGACCTTTAAGCGCATCCCGACCGTATAGTGCTCGCCGCGAATTTGCTCTGAGGGAAAGAGTACGCCGATAGATTTACCGAGGTCTACAAATACCGTGCGCCCCTCTACGCGCTGCACCACCGCACTGACAACCTCATGCTCACGCCCCTTGTACTCCTCAAACATCGCATCACGCTCCGCCTCACGCACACGCTGGATGACAACCTGCTTGGCCGTCTGCGCCGCCACGCGACCAAACTCTGTGTGCGGCGGTAGCGGAAACTCAATGATGTCACCAACCTGTGCATCTTCTTTCTCCTTGCGCGCATCTTCCAGTGTAATGTCACGTTCTTCGTTGAAGCGCGGCAGACGCTCTTCCTCTTCCCCTTCTGTCTCTGCCTCTGTTGCTGGGGCAACTGCGCCGCCCTCCTCTTCACCTGCCTCTACCACACTAAAATCTCGTGTCGTCTCATCCACAACCTCCTTGAGCAAGAAGAACTGCACGCTGCCGTCTTTTTCGTTGAAGATTGCACGGATGTTCTGACCGCGCTTGCCATACTCTTTTTTGTAGGCTGCGGCAATTGCCGCTTCCACAACACCAATCACCTTATCGCGCGCAATGCCCTTCTCCTCGGCAATCTGCATAACCGCGCTGCCAAATTCTCCCAAAAAGCCTTTTTCTGCACTCATATTTTTCTCAGTTACATCATCTTACTGCACAGATGCACCTGCGCGCACCCTTGCCTGTTATAGAGAAAAAGATCCGCTCCATCGGCGAATCTTCCACTCCACAACCGTCTTGCCCTGAGTATACCACGCCCGGCACATATGGTCAATACACCGCTACTCACCACACGTCACGCCAGACACCGGTGTGTTGCCGTCAAATTCGTTCTGACACAGCACAAGAATTTCTATTGGACTCAATGCTCGATTGTAAATACGAACATCATCAATCTTACCGCCGAAATATCGTGTCAGATAACTACCCCCAACATCCGCCACACCAAAGTATATCATTTTATTACGTGACGCCCTAATGGATGCTTTTTGTTTTGCGCGCTTTCCATTAATATAAAGTGCGCGACTTCTTGTATCTCCATCCTGCCACAGCACAACATGGTACCATTTGCCGGCATCTATACGAAATCGTGAAATATTTGGTGTAATTCCCTGGTAGTCCCACTGTATATTATTGCTCTCAAGATAGTATCCCAAACGCTTATGCAGTGGCGCCTGTTTCCCACTTACTGAATCAAAATATACCCAAAATGTGATAGTATAACTATCATTTTCAGAGAAATTAAAGTCACTGTCACGTGGCACAACGACATAATCATTAGTTCCGTCAAGAGAAAGCATGCCTGCACCAACAGGGCTACCGGATGTGCTGATGTGTGCACCGCCATACGCGCGACCATTGTGTCCACCTTTGACGTCACCCATATCGCTGTCAAACGGCCAGTGCGCCACGAGTCCGCTCGTAATATCATCCGTTGGCACACTCACGGCAATCTCCACGGCGCGCACAGCTTTACCAAAGTAGCCCGTCACGCGCGCGGCACGGATGGGCTTTGTATCTGCGCTACAGCTCGTCACGCGCGAACCATCCTCTTTGTAGAAATTAATGTCATACGATGCACCGGCAACGCCGTCCACGTTCGTCGCGCTAACACGCCCGCCACTGCACGATGCTCCCGTGAAGTCATTGAGGGTCGCAATACGGTCTTTGCGAAATTCGTGAAATGCCTGCTCAGCTCCTGTATCAGCTGTCTGAAACGCCACGGTTGAGTCATCCGTCACGGATGCGATATTCTGCTCAATAATCGTCGTTGACATGATGCCGATAGCACTCATCAACGCCAGTGACATCAAAATGAGCGTAAAGATAAGCACTGAGCCGCGCTTGCGTGGTGTATGTGTTTGTGTAGAGAGAAACATGTTTTTATCGCTAGTATCCTAATCTCTTATAGTAACCCGGAAACATCGTAATCACGCAGTGACACGGTTGTCTGCAGCCGTACCGGCGCACCGGTTACATCCGTCATCACAAAGACCATGGAGACCTTGCCCACGCGTGTCTGGTATGCTGATGACTGTGCGGCAAACTGCCCCGTAACCGGTAGCGTTGTGAGATCTGCACGTGTCGTTGAGCTCGTGAAAATGCCGGGACCGCACCGGAGAATATCATCCGTATTGTAGTTCAGTGGCTCTACCTCCTCTGTGATAACGCCTCCTGTGAAACGGTATCGCACGCACGCACCGCCATCACGTGAGTAGTCGTAGATGATGATACTCTGCCCACCGGCACCTAGTTGGATGACTGAACTTGTGCGCAGTGACTTTGCAATGCGGTTCATGGCAAATTGTGCGTCTTCAAGAATCTGCTGCGACGCACGCGCGTGACGGTAGCTCTCCACAGACCGCCCAAAGACAACTGACGCCGCCGTCATGATAATACCGAAGATGAAGATGGAGATGAGCACCTCAATCAGTGAGAAACCGCGTTGTGTCTGTGGAGTTGCCATATGTATTTCCTTACTTCCAATCAGTGAGTACCGTCTGCGCAAACGCACACTTGTTGACCAGCGTGCACGACGCAGGATTGGCAAGTGACGCCGGAAACCGACCGTCACGCCAAACAACATAGCTTTTGATTGCCAGTTCCCCGGGCCTGTTGTCAATATAAATCTTGCGCTTGAATAGTGCGCGCGTGCTCGTTGCATTGTGCACGTACCAGTTGCCACTGATGTACAGCTGCCCGGAACCGCATGATGACGGTGCTGTGTCATTGTAATCCATGCAATATGTACCATCTGCATTCATATGGTCATTGAAGGATCCGCCAAGCATATTGTTATCCCGCACGTTCTTGATGAGCTCCGCGCCCTCTTGCGCGAGGGCGGCAGCGATTGCCTGGTCGCGCGACGCGCCGGTAAACTGCACCGCCGGACCAAAGACTGTAATAGCCCCAGCCAGTCCCACCACCAATACGAAACTGGCAATCATCGTTTCCAGAATAGAGAAGCCGTCTTTTGTGGTGTGTTTCTGCGTCATAGTTTCTCTGCTTAACATCCTTCATGTACACGACCAAAGCCATCCACACAGATACTTGTCGTCGCACTTCCCCTGCTGAGCGTTACACGCCCTGCCCCGGTGACCGTCCCTTGCGGGATAGTAAACGTCATGTCGTTCACCTGTGAAATGGCAACATTGTTTGCTGTGGAGTATGTCACAATCGGCGTCGGTGTTGTTGTGCATGTTGTGCTGGTCTTGGTGTGATAGGTGTAGCGCACACCATAGGTACCACTCGCGCTATTCGCAAAGAACCGAAATGTGCACGGAATGCGCCCACCGCCCATGTAGCGCCCTGCTACAGCATAGCCCTGCGCCATACGGATTGTTGCCGCGACCTGTCGCGCTACAGCATCCACAGCACGCGTGTCTCGCCCATCTCGCAGAGAGGCAATCATCACCATGGTCATAATGCCAACAAGTGCAATGACAACAAGTAGTTCAATCAGTGTAAATCCTTGCTGCTGCGCTGATGTTTTCTTTTGTGTATTTTTTGATATAGACATCATGTTTTTAGTATACCACTAAACGTACGGTACGAGGAGTGCTGTGTCGGGAAACAGTAGCGGAAATAGCACTGTTACGACGATGCCGCATATCAGAAACGGCGCAAATGGTACGGCGTCTTTGCGCGTGCGTACCTTCAGTGCTATGAGCGCAATGCCGACGATTGCACCGAGACCAAAGGACACTGTCAAGAAAAATACTACTGCCGGCCATGCTGTGATAAGCCCGCCGATGAGCCCGATGTACGCATCGCCCGCACCCATCCATGTTTCACCGGAGAGTGCGCTCAGCAAAAAGAGAAACGTAAAACCGACAGCGCCACCGATGGCATGCATTTCAAGCGCAGACATGGACATGTCGTGCCACACACCGACGCGTACAGCTGCAGCAACGCCGAGTACGCCGAGCACAGACCACACGATGCGCATGGGAATGTGCATCGTCGTGATATCGTAAAAAAAGATCACAATAAGTCCCGCCGCAACGCTGGCAAGGAACACAAATGCACCCACCTGATGCATTGTGCTGCCGGGAGCATCATAGACGCTGTACGCAATGCCGGCATATGTTACAGCTGTCACCAACTCAATGGCGGGATACAGAGGCGCGATGCTCTGCGCACACGCGCGGCAACGCCCGCGCAAAAGGAGATAACTCACAAGGGGGATATTGTCATACCACCGGATATCCTGCCCACACGTCCGACAGCGTGAGCGCCCGCGCACAACCGTCTCCCCCGTTTCATAACGCGTCACAACAACGGAGAGAAAACTCCCAATAAGCAGACCAAAGAGAGCGCCAAATAACACTACCATGCTTACAAACAAG
>JALXES010000113.1 GCA_027069365.1 Candidatus Moraniibacteriota bacterium
AGTATGATGTATCAGGAACGATGTAAGTACTACAAGAAATAACACTATGAACATCCTCTTTATCTCGCGGGCATATCCGCCGGTTGTTGGTGGGATTGAGAATCAAAACTACGAACTCTCCCGCACGCTGCCGCACCACGCCACCGTCAAGACTCTGGCGAATACGGGCGGCAAGAAGCTGCTCCCGCTTTTTTTGCCGTGGGCGACACTCTATGCGCTACTCACCATGCGCCGCTATGACGTACTCCTCTTGGGTGATGGCGTCCTGGGCATCGTCGGGTCCATGGTGAAGCTCTTGTACGGCACAAAGAAAAAAGTCATCTGCATCACACACGGGCTGGATCTCACATTTCCCAATGAGTTCTATCAGAAGCTCTGGGTACAAATGTTCATCCCGGACGCTGACACCATTATCGCTGTTGGACACCAGACAATCACGGAAGGCGTCAAGCGCGGCATTTCCAAGGAAAAGTTTGTCTTTGTGCCCAATGGTGTGGATACGCAGAAGTTCGTGCCCGGCGATGCTGACCGTGCGGCCCTCTCGCGCCTCATGAACATGGATCTCACGGACAAGAAAGTTCTCATGACCGGTGGGCGCCTCGTCAAACGCAAGGGTGTGGCGTGGTTTGTGCGCAATGTGCTGCCGCTTCTGCCGGAGAACGTCGTCTATGCCATCGCCGGTGACGGACCGGAGCGCGCAACCATTGAGCGCGCTATCGCAGAGAGTGGCATGCACGACCGTGCTGTCATGCTCGGCTATGTCAGTAATGATGATCGCATGATGCTGCTGCACAGCTGCGACCTCTTCATCCAGCCCAACATTCCCGTGCCGGGTGACATGGAGGGATTTGGCCTGGTTGTCTTGGAGGCCGGCAGCAGCGGCATTCCTGTTGTTGCCGCACGCTTAGAAGGGCTCAAAGATGCCATTCAGGATGGCAACAACGGCTTTCTCGTGGAGCATAGCAATCCGGAAGCCTGGCGCGCGAAGCTCACCGAATTACTTGCTGACGATTTTGACCGCGCGCAGTTTGGTAGGGACGCCCACGGCTACATCGTGCAACACTTTGACTGGGATGCGATTGCCGCGCGCTATGTTGATGTGATTGCACACACCAAGGCACACTAGCGCCACTTCTCCACGGCACACCACAGCACCTCCTCCACGAGGTGTTGTGTGATATGATGAGAGTATGCACATTCTTGGCGACCAACTCATTTTCTTTGCCACACTCACATGGCTGTTTGTCGTGCCGGGAGTGATTTTTGTGCGCGTGATGCTTGGCAGAAACATTCGCATTACACCACTGGAACTGTTCGTTAGTGGTTTTGGCATTGGTGTAATTCTTGTGGACAGTGCTGTAATAGTGCTCAACACATCTCTCCACATACCGCTCAGTCGCACAATTGTTCTCTTGATGCCACTGCTTACCATTGTGCCCACTGTAGCAGCGCTCCTCTCTCAAAAAAAGATAACGCTTGCGCGCATCGTGTCCGCAACTCGTCATACGCGCTCCTTTACCGTTCTGGCCGGCCTTCTCGTTGTTTTGACCATCCTTATCAAAACCTTCTACCTCGCAGACACCGCCTTCCCGACGGCAACCGACATGGGCCACCACCTCTACTGGGTTGATAAGATTGCCACATCGCACCAATTGCAGTCCTACGAGAAACGACTTCTCACGCCCATCAACGGTGGCACATACACTCTGGGTGAACCGCAACCCATCGCCGACTTCATCATCGGCGAACACATTCCGCTGGCTGCCGTACAAATTCTCACCGGCCACGATGTTCTCGCGCCGGACAGCGTTCTCTTTCTCTTTGCGCTTGATGTGCTTAGCGTCCTTGCACTCTTTGTGCTCGCGCTGCGTATTTTTGCCGGCACACCGCACGTGCACACCATCGCGCTGGCCGTCCTCTTCCTGATGGGACCGCTGTACACTATCAGCGCCTCTCAGGCAAAATTTGTCGCCGGCGGCGTTATCGGCAACCTCTTTGGCAACTTCCTCATTCCTCTCGCGCTCCTTTTCCTGTACCGCGCGCTTCACGAGAAAGCCGCACGCTTCCTCGCGCTCTTCCTTCTGACAACCTTCGGTCTGGTCTACACGCATCACCTCAGCACATTCATTTTCGCCTATGTTCTCGCCTTCACTGTTGGCATTTTTGTGCTCCTCAATCTCCGCACGCTCGGTGTACACATCGCGACATGGTGGCGCCTCCTCTTTGCGCCTCTCACGATAGCGGTTCTTGCACTTGCCGCGTTCTTTGCACTCTCTGTCTATCTCCCAAACTACCTAAATCCCGACGCCATCGCCTCCGCGACCGGCGCACCATCCAAGGCAACGCGCACCGGTGTTGCGCTTGCACAGCTGGCGCACACTGTCGGTGAGGCACGCTTTGCGTTTGCACTGGTTGGTTTGGCGGTACTCTTCTTTGCATCACTGCGCACACGCCTGCGTGAAAAGCTCTTTCCCTTCTCCCTCTCGCCCTATGCAACGGCGCTCTTGCTGGCATGGCCGCTTGCGACGCTCGCTATGAGTACCGTGCCGCAGTATCTTGGTGTCAACATCATTTCCAGCCGCATCGCCAACTACACCATTCTGCCGTTTGCGCTTGTGGGAGGCGTGGGGTTGTGGTGGCTGCTGTCCACCGCACGCGCAGTGCTGCCACGCACACTCGCCACCGCAAGCAGCATCGCGCTCCTCCTCTTCCCCCTCACCGGCGGCATGTACGACAACAACCAGTCACTCAAAACCATCCCGGCCATCACACCGGCGCTGGAAACCTTCGCTGCCGCACGCTACAGTGCCACACACATCACGCCGGATGCATGGGCGCTCAAGGACCACAACTACCTGACCGCCGACACGTGGATGAAGCTCTTCTACCTGCGCGACTACAACTACCCGCTCTCCCGCAGCTACTTCAAACGCTACGCAAATCCCAACCGCGAGACGTGCACGCGCGAGATGATTAGTGCGCCGGCGCGGGCATACGCGCAGCAGTGCTTCCGCAATCTCAACGTGCGCCACATCATCGTTGACCCCGACCACGATGCCGCACAGTTTATGGAAGCACCATTGCAGTTTGACCGCATCTACAGTAGTGACCACGTGACGATTTTTGCCCGGAAAGACTAGTGCCATCCGGTTATGAATGCTGCCATCCTGAATGCGCACTCCGTCGTCCCGAGCGCACACTTTGTCGTCCTGAACGTGATTCAGGACCTCGCACACTTTCAGTGCGTTTATGCTAGAATAGAGATATCGGTAAAACGCTCTCTAT
>JALXES010000114.1 GCA_027069365.1 Candidatus Moraniibacteriota bacterium
CATCTGCGCAAGCATGTCCGCCATTTGCGCGGATGACCCCTGTGGCGCGCCGCTGCCGGCAGATGCTGCATTGTGCGCCCCCTTTTTCTTCCCAAAAAATTTTTTCAACATAGTGCGTTCGTTAACATGGTAAATAAAAAATGTGCTCTCTATGCCTCCTTGTGGCGTGCTCTGTGGCGGTAGTTATAGAACGTCACCAACAACGCCGTTGCCACAAAGATTGACGAGTACGTCCCCGCCACAACACCAATCAGCAGCGCCAGTGCAAAGTAGAAGAGCGATGCCCCGCCAAAGAGCAGAATTGCAATCAACACAACAACAACTGTCATGGAGGTGTTAACCGAGCGTGCGAGTGTCTCAAAGATGGATTGATTGACAATCTCCTCAAACGTCTTTTTCTTCCCCAGGCGCAGGATGTTTTCGCGCACACGGTCATAGACGACGATTGTGTCATTGACACTGTACCCCAACACCGTCAGCAGCGCGGCCACAAATGACACGCCAACTTCCACACCCTTGTAGTGTCCCAGGAGTGCAAAGACGCCCATAACGATAGTGATATCGTGGATAAGTGCGACAATAGCACTCACGCCATACCCCCACGAGGACACAAAGAACGACACCTTGCGAAAAGCCCAGGCGATGTAGAGCGTGATAACCACAAGAGAAATGACGATTGCTTTTAGCGCGTTGGCGCGCAGCTGCTGCGAAACCGATGCGCCGATAAAATCAACACGCTTCTGCACAACACCGGGTGCCACCGCGCGGAGTGCACTCATTACCTGCTCGTTCTGCGCTTCTGTGGAGCGCGCATAGCGTATTACAAGCGTGCCGGCATCCGTTTTTTGAATTGATGCGGCAGTGAGATGCGCCTGTGCCAACGCGTCATTGACAGCATCAGCTGTTGGCAGTGTACAGTCTGTCGTGTCTGCAGTACAGCCGATTTCCATCAGCGTCCCACCGGTAAAGTCAATGCCCGGAAGCAGTCCAAAGCGCACAACCGCAGCGATACTCACCGCCACAATGATGCCGGAGAGGGCATATGTATAACGCCGATAGGAGACAAGTTTCTCAAATATATTCTTCATAGGACTATGCGCCAATCAACCATGTTATCTTTTCCAAACGCTCAGCGGCAACGGCGCGCAGGAATGTTTTCACAAGCACCACTGCCGTAAACATAGAGACAACGACGCCGATGAGCAGAATAATTGCAAATCCCTGCACGAAGCCACTGCCCACACCAATGAGTATCACGCAGATTAACAGCGTGGACACGTTGCCGTCACGAATGCTTGGCCACGCCCGCTCAAAACCAATCGCCACAGCACTCCTGAGGGTTTTCCCGCGCCGGCGCTCTTCCTTGATGCGTTCAAAGATGAGGATGTTTGCATCCACCGCCATGCCGACTGAGAGGATAAACCCTGCGATGCCGGAGAGGGTCAGCGTGATGGCCAGCCCGCCCGGCAGCAAGCCGGAGAGTTTGAAGATTGCCACCACAGTTGCCGCATAAATCATCAATGCAACCGCCGCCACAAGCCCAAAGAAGCGGTAGTAGATAACCATGTACAGCATGGTCAACGCCAGCCCGGCAGCGCCGGCCGTCAGTCCGGCGCGGAGAGCCTGTGCCCCGAGAGAGGCATCTACTGACTGCTGCGAGACCAGCGTGATTGGCACCGGCAGCGCACCCTCGTTGAGGCGTGCGGCAAGCTTCTTGGCCTCTTCCGGCGTAAAGTTGCCGGTAATCTGCGCTTGTCCGTTGGTAATCTCTGCTTGAATAACCGGTGCGCTGACCAACTCATCGTCCACAAAGATGGCAAAGCGCTCCCCAATGTGCCCCTTGGTGATGTCAGCAAACATCTTTGCGCCTTCGTCGTTGAAGTTCAGCAGTACACTTGGCTCGGCGATGCCGCCACCTGTCGCCTGCCCGGGATTGTAGTCCGCACTCTCCAACTGCGCACCGGTCAGTTGCGTCGGCTTCCACATCAGCTGCGGGAAGTCGGCAATCGTTCGCTTGGGGACAAGAATGTGCCGCGCGCGCACCTCACGCACCTCCTCAGTCTCCCCGGGAATGTCCTTGCCGGTGAGTGCATCTTTCTTTGGCCGCACTGTCGTGCGCTCATCTTCCTTCTTGATAATATGCCAGCCAAACTGCGTCTCCACAAGCTCCGGATACACTGTTCCTTTTTCAAAGTCCTTCTTGAACAGCACGTCGTCAAATGGCGCTACAAACGTCCCCTGCGCTACAAACCCAAGGTCGCCGCCCTGCGCAGCACTCCCGGAGTCGGCACTGTGCTCCGTGGCCAATTGCGCAAAGTCCGCACCGCCACGCGCCTGTGCGAGGTAGTCTTGTGCTGTTTTCTTGGCTTGCGCATTGACTTCATCAATAAACTTCTGTACATCCGGATTATCCGAAACATCCTCGCGAAAGTCCAGAAACGGCGTTTCTTTAATCACGCTCTTTGCCGCTTCAATATCCTTGAGCCCCGGTAACTCTACCACCAGACGCTGCTCGCTCCCGGCAGTGATGCGCTGCACGATTGGCTCACCCACACCAAACGCATTGACGCGGCGCTCCACCACCGCCTGCACAGCATCCAGCGCGTGCGCCTCCTCGTCCGTCGTTGTCCCGTTGTGATTGCCGTCCGTAATGCCGGAGAGGTCAATTGCATATTCCAGGTGAATACCACCCTGCAGATCCAAACCCAGATTTACCTTAAGTGCCGCAAGTTTCTCAGAGAGCCACGGAAGCGGCACCATGCGCGGCGGCACGGCAATCACGCTCACACACAGCACAAAGAGCGCCACGAGGCTCAGTTTGATAGAGTTTTTTGTTCGTCGTTTCATATGGTACAGCTATAAATACACAGCGCGGAGCTATCCGCCCGTCCTTCTGTGAGTGATAACACCATTCATTCTACCCCACACACGAGCGAAACGCAAAGGCTACTGCACGGTTAGATAGTCATGCGCGCGTTGCAACACGCGACGCCCATTGTCAAACGTCAACTTGCTGTACGCCGCCTCAAACGGTAGCCAGGCATAGTTCTTGTGCTCGTGCGAGAGGCGCACCTCGCCACCCAACGCCTCCGCGAGGTAGAAGTGCACGTTTTTGTAGATAAAAATGCAGCGACCTTCGGCAATACGCTCCTCGCGCTCGTTGCCCTTGGCTGTGTAGGAGAAGCTCATGCTCTCGCGAAAGCCACTGACCAGGCGCAGCTGCGTTAGCCCTGTCTCCTCCTCAATTTCACGTCGCATTGTCTGGTCC
>JALXES010000115.1 GCA_027069365.1 Candidatus Moraniibacteriota bacterium
CGTCACGATGCTACTCATATATAATCCCGATGGGACAGTGATCTGAGCCCATCACATCGTTGTCAATAAACGCGTCCACCACATGTGCGCTGTGTGAACGATGCACAAAAATGTAATCAATCCGCCAGCCGACGTTGCGCTCGCGTGAGCGTCCCCAGTGACTCCACCACGTGTATTTTACCTCCTGCGGGTGCTGTGCGCGCCACGTATCCACCCATCCGGCGGCTACCACACGATCCATCCATGCACGCTCATCCGGGTGAAATCCAATCTTGCCCTCATTCTCTTTGGGGCGTGCGATGTCAATCTCGCGGTGTGCAACATTCATATCACCACCCACAATGACAACGCGCCCGTGGGCATGGAGGGCGTTCATAAAGTCCAACACCTGGTCATAGAATGTCAGCTTGTCACGCCACGCCTGTGGGCTTTTGCCGCCATTGGGGAAGTAGATGGACAGCACACTGTATGGCACATCATCCTTGGTAAACTGCAGGTGCGCAACGCGCCCCTCATCTGCAGCAACGAGGTGTGGCACGTGTGTGTCAAACACGATATCGCGCGCGTCTTCCAGAAATGCACGACGCGCCCACACGCCTGTACCGGCATAGCCGGCTTTGTGTGCGCTGTGGTAGTACTGTGCGTAGTCAGCGTGGGCGGTTAGGAATTCCGAGAACTGTTCTTGCGTGCCCTTAATCTCCTGGAGGAGTAGGACATCAGGCGCATGCTTCTCCAGAAGCGCGTGCAGTGCCTTTTTGCGCTCCACCGCACGCAAGCCATTGACATTCCATGAGACAATTTTCATCACGATGTATCGTTATCCTCTCACTTACATGCGTACCGGACGCACAATCTCTGCATGCTGTGGTGTGATGACGCCGTCTCTGAGCACAAACAACCCACCGATGAGCACAGCAGTCACCCCATCCGCATAGCGATAGGGTTGCTCGGTTGTTGCGCGCTGCGCAATTGTCGCCGGGTCAACGATGGCAATGTCCGCAATCATGCCCTTGGCCAGCTGCCCGCGCCGCGCCAGGCCGAACTGCTGCGCCGGTAGCGCCGTTATCTTGTGGATGGCGTCCTCCCATGACAGCACGTGCTCATCGCGCACGTAGTGCCCCAGGAGCCGCGCAAATGCACCAAAGCTGCGTGGATGAATGAGCTCGCCTGTTTGCCAGTCCTTTTCCGCATAGCCGCCGCCATTGGATGCCACCATGACATTCTTCTGTGCAAGTGCCGCACGTACACCATCCTCGCCAAGTGCATCCAGCAGCACAATCGCCTGTCCATTGCTTGCCAAGAGCAGGTCAATAATCGTATCTTCTACCGACGTGTCTTGTGCGCGCGCAATGTCGGCAATCTTCCGCCGCGACAACTGCTTGACAATTGGTGAGACAGAGACGATAGCCTCACCCAAGTCAATCTGCGGATTGTCCCGCATAGCATCAACCACCTGCGCGCGTGTCTGTGGATCTTTGAGGCGTGCCAACATCATCGTGCGCCCACCATCTGTCACCCATTGCGGCAAGAGCGTGTAGAGCACCGCACTCATCATTGTATACGGGTAGACGTCACTTGTAACGATGAGCCCCTCTTCACGTGCTTCGTTGAGCGCTGTAAGCGCCTGGTGCATCAAGGGCCAGTTCTCCTTGCCCACGGCCTTGAGGTGCGCAATGTGCAGCCGCACACCGGCCTCGCGCGCAATAGCAATCACATCGGCCAGCGCATCCAGCAGTCCGTCCATCTCATCAGAGAGGTATGCGACATAGACGCCATCGTACCGCGCCACAATCTGTGCCAGGCGCACAAGTTCCTCACGTGTCGCACTGCGCGCATGCGCATATAGCAGCGCCGTGGATAATCCCAACGCCCCATCACGCAGCGCATTGTCCAGCATCTGCGCAACCTTGTCCAATTCATCAGCTGTCAGCGCACGCTGTTCGTCGTGCAACAGCGCGCGACGCAATGTGCTGTGCCCTACGAGCGAGCCGAAGTTCACCGTCAGCTTGCGTGAGGCAACGACGTCAAAAAATTCCTGCATCGTTCGCCAGTTGACATTGACTCGTGAAACGTCGGTCCACTTCCGCACGCCCTTGATCATGTCCGGTGTCAGAAGTGGTGCCAATGACGCACCGGAGTTGCCGCCGATAATCGTCGTCACGCCCTGGTGCACCAATGAGTCCAGCGTGGGGTTGGTAAAAATCTTCCAGTAGGCGTCGGAGTGATTGTTCACATCAATAAAGCCCGGCGTAATGTAGCGGTCAGTTGCGTCATAGACCTCGTGCGCAATTTCGTGCGACAAATCATCAATCGCCGCAATCACACCGTCTTGGATGGCAATGTCTTTCTTGGTCATTGGCGCACCTGTTCCGTCAATAACCGTGCCGTTCTTGATGAGAATATCGTACATAATTTTGTCGTTTGAAAATAGAGAGCTGTTGCCTCCAGTATACCATGCAGCACCCAAAAACAAAACGACGCGGCACGTGGTGTGCGGCGTCGTAGGGGAAAGTGTGCGCAGCGCGCTATGCGTGCAGTGATGCACCAACTGTGCGTGCCATGTCCACCAGGCGGTGCGCATAGCCCTGCTCGTTGTCGTACCAGGCGACAACTTTGACCATATTGCCGTCCACAACCTTTGTCATCGCCAAATCTACAACACTGGAGTACGGCACCCCGATGAAATCCGATGATACCAGCGGCGCATCTGTCACTGCCAAGACACCATCATAGCGCGGGTTCTGTGCGGCAGCACTCAGCGCATCATTGACCTCCTCCACCGTCACATCACGCTCCAGCAGAAACGTAAAGTCCGCCAGTGATACGACGATGGTCGGCACGCGCACACTGATACCGTCAAATTTCTCTACAAGTGACGGCACCACCTTTGTAGTTGCGATGGCCGCACCCGTTGTTGTCGGCACGATGTTCTGTGCTGCGGCGCGCGCCCGACGCAAGTCGCGGTGCGGCGCGTCCTGCAGGCGCTGGTCGGCCGTGTACGAGTGAATCGTCGTCATCATCGCCTTGGCAACACCAAAGGCACTGTGCATGACCTCCGCTACCGGCGCAATACAGTTCGTTGTGCAGGACGCATTGGAAACAACATCCTCCGTACCGGTCATCTCGTGATGATTGACACCCATCAGGAACGTTGGTACGTCGCCCCCGCCCTTTGCCGGCGCGCTCAGGACAACACGCTTTGCGCCGGCAGTAATG
>JALXES010000116.1 GCA_027069365.1 Candidatus Moraniibacteriota bacterium
CGCTAAGGCTGTTTACCAGCCGACAGAAAGTGTGCGTGATGTGATGCGCAAAACGTGGAACTTCACTGATCAGCAACTCTCACCGATTCACTTTGAGAGTCCCGTGCAAATCGAGTATGCGGAGAGTGCGACGAGTCTCTCGGCACCACAGGCATTCTTTGCCGCACTGGGCGCCAACGCCCCGGGGACGGTTCTGTTCTTGTTCCGCGTGCTGCTGGCTGTCGGTGTCGCCGTGTTCTTTGTGGGATTGCTCTGGTATGCTGTGCCGGAGACGTCGCGCCGCCGCTTCTAGGCACATTCTGATCACGTGTCCATTATCTAACAGACAAATTCTGTGAAAAAGGTCTTCATCATATCATCAATTTTGCTCGTTGTTGTCTTGATTTTCCTTGGGATTTATAACTTTGCCTTCAATGACGCCACAGTGTCTACAAAGACGGCAAAGAACACGCAGACACGCGAGAGCGCGCAACAGAAAGCGGAGCAGAAGAGCGCTGCAGTTGTGACGCGTGATGCGGATACTGCGCCAAGTACACCACCCAAGAAGAAGGATGAGCGGATCGTTCCTGTGACAAAGCACCGCGTTGTCTCACCGATTATTGATCCGACAAAGGAAAAGATTCGCTTCTATGATAAAGACACAGGGCGCGTGATGGAGGTGCCGATTATCGGCGGCACGGAGCGGGTGTTTTCTGACGTGCCACTTGCGCACTTTGTCTACGCGGCATGGGCACCGGATGGGCAGCGCGTGCTGACAAAGTTTGTGGATGATCGCGGCGTGCGCATCTACTTCTTTGATCATCGCACAGGGCGAGGCATTCAACTCAAGCGTGGGATTCAACGTGTGGATTGGACGGCGGCGGGCAATCAGATTATCTACACGTTCTTTGACGCCGGTGCACGACGCACGACGCTCAATGTTGCAGATCCGGATGGGAAGAACTGGCGCATTTTGGCAGACAAAGTGCCAAAGGGGACGCGCTTCGTCAATATTCCGCAATCAACGCGCATCGCCTTTTGGCGCGCACCAAATCCTTACGAAAAGACGGAGCTCAAGGTTGTGAGTCTCCTTGACACAACGCCGCAGCCAAAGAAAATCTTTGGTGGACACTACAACGCAAACTACCTCTTCTCACCAAATGGTGAGCGCATTCTGATTAGCTCCACGCAGGAGCGCGGCAGCAATGCGCGCGTCTTGGGTGTGGCCAATGCCGATGGCGGTGAGTATAGCAATCTCCACATTCCGACAAATGTGGACAAGTGCACATGGGCATCAAACAGCCGCACGATTTATTGTGCCTTCCCAACGGGCAATCGTGATACGTTTTGGAAAATTGATGTGACAACCAACAAAAAAGAGCGCATTGTCGATCTTGATAAAGTTGTATCGTCCAGCACACGGTATAAGGCGTTCAATCTCTTCCTGGCGCCGGATGAGCAGGCACTCTTCTTCATCAACGGTCTTGATGGTCGCCTCTATCGCATCGCGTTGTAAACAAAACCCCCATTTGTATGCCGGGGGGTTTTGTGTGCCGCAAATTATGTATGCGCTTACTATCCCATCGCATTTCCACGTGAGTGTTAGAGTTCTGTAACGCGCTGGAGCTCGGGGAGGGATGTGATGCCTTCAAAGATTTTGACAACTCCATCTTGTGTCATGGTAATCATACCTTTTTCTACGGCACGCGTGATGATGTGAATGGCAAGTTCACCATCGCCAATCATTTCTTGAATTTCTTGATCAACCGTCAACACCTCACTGATTGTCGTACGGCCCTTGTAGCCGGCGGTGCATGCTTCACAGCCGACAGGGCGGTAGATGGTATCTGTCTGCGGTGGTGTCAGGCCACTGGCCTTTGAGATTGTTGCCAGCACGCCGTCAAGGATGACGCGTTCCTCGGCGGTTGGTGTGTCAGCCTTCTTGCATTTCTCACACAATCGCCGCACAAGTCGCTGTGCCATAAAGGCATTGACGGATGTTGCGAGGTCTTCGGTGCTGATGCCCATATTCATCAGGCGCTGGATAGAGACGGCGCTGGAGTTGGTGTGCAGTGTGGAGAGGATGAGGTGACCGGTCAGCGCTGCCTGCACGGCAATCTGCGCGGTTTCTTCATCGCGAATCTCACCAATCATCATAATGTCCGGGTTCTGGCGCAGCAGTGCGCGCAGTGCCGTGGCAAACGTGTAGCCGGACTCTTCGTTGACTTGTGTCTGCAGGATGCCATCCATCTGGTACTCAATCGGGTCCTCCACAGTGATAATCTTCACATCCGGCTTGTTTAGGCGGCGCAGGAGGCTGTAGAGCGTTGTCGTCTTACCGCTGCCGGTTGGACCGGTGTTCAGGATGATGCCATACGGCTTCTTGACGGCGTCCAGGAGCTTGTCCATATTCTGCGCACGAATGCCGAGCTTATCCAAGTCAAGCGAGGTGGCGGACTGGTTGAGCAGGCGCATCACAATGGTCTCCCCAAAGCCGCTGACAATGAAGGAGATACGCACGTCAATGCGCGTGCTCTTTTGTGCGCCAAACGGCTCGTCAAGGACAATAGAGAAGCGACTGTCAGCAACGCCGTAGCGCTCCTCCGTTTTCAACCCGCTCAGTAACTTGAGATTGGAGAGCATGGACGGGTACTCATTTGTCGGAATTTTGCCAATGGATTGCAACACACCATCAATGCGGAACCGTACCGCCACACCGTCGGCCTCCGGCTCAATGTGAATGTCACCGGCCTCACTCAAGAGACCTGCCGCCAGAATAAGCTTGAGGACCTCTTTTTGGTTTGTGGTGGCAACGCGCTGTGCCAGTGCCTCTGCGTCGCGAATGATTGGTGCGAGGTCATGCATGAGGGTGTTCTCAATTACAACAGCACGTGCCAGCGACTGCTCCATGACGCGATTGTAGACATCTTCCAGGAAGTCGCCCTCTGCTGTGACGCGCCAGACTTCCTCCATGGATGTGATGCCTTCCACAGCCTTGAGGATGCCGTCTTGCGTCATGGTCATCATGCCGTCCTCCATGGCGGCGCGCATGATTTCCTCCTCGGTGCCCATGTCATTGACGATTTTTTCAATCGTCTCTGTGACCGTAAAGACTTCAAAGATACCGATGCGTCCTTTGTAGCCAACGCCGCCACACTCTGTGCACCCCTTGGGGCGGTAGAGCGTGGTGATGTTCTTGGGGATGGTAACGTGCGCCTTTGGTGAAATCACAGCGAGGAGGCGCTTGATCATGTCCAGTGTTTCCGGCGCCGGCTCATACTCTTCCTTGCAGTGCGTGCAGAGCCTGCGTACGAGACGCTGTGCCATAAAGGCGTTCATGGCCGGTGCGATGAGCGACGGCTTGACGCCCAACTCCAAGAAGCGCGGGATGGTTGCCGCGGCATTGTTGGCGTGGATAGTGGTAAATACCAGGTGCCCGGTCAGTGCGGCGTTCACGGCGATATCTGCCGTTTCGTCATCACGAATCTCACCGACCAAGATAATATCCGGGTCCTGACGCACGATAGCACGCAACCCCTTGGCAAACGTGTACTTGCCGTCTTTGGAAACTTGCGTTTGCGAGACGCCGTCAATTTCATATTCAATCGGGTCTTCAATGGTAATAATCTTCACGCCCGGCTTGTTCATGCGTGCCAGGAGGGCGTAGAGCGTTGTTGTCTTACCGCTGCCGGTCGGACCGGTTGTGACGATCATGCCGTTTGGCTTCTCAGACTCTTTGCGGACAATCTCATCAGCCAATCCGCGCAGTCCCATCTCCGAGAGGTCCATCAACTCACCGGTCTTGATGAGCAGACGCATCACCACACTCTCGCCGTAGTTGCCGGGGATGGTGCTAATACGGACATCAACCTTGCCCTGGTCTTCCAGTGTGACGGAGAGGCGTCCATCCTGCGCGACATTGCGCACGTTAACTTTCATGCCGCCCATGACCTTGATGCGGTTGATGATGGCGTTGTACATCCGGCGCGGCAGGTCGCCAACATCGTGCAAAATGCCGTCAATGCGGTAGCGCAACCGCAAGCGGTCGCTCTCCGGCTCAATGTGAATGTCGCTGGCGCTCAGCGCAACACCACCGGCAAACATAATTTGCATGACTTGCGTGATGCTCAGGTCTTCCGTGCCGTCAACGAGATTGCGCAGGTTCTCCAGTGCGCGTGCGGATGATGAGAGTGTAGCCTGGTCAATAGAGAGATTGAGTGCATCAATGCTGGCCAACAACGGCTTCTGATAAGCGCGCCACGCTTTGGCGAGCGAAGAGAGTGACGCGACATAGAGCGTAACCCGCCAGCGCTCTTTTTTGGCGCGCTCTGCGATAAACGCCCGCGTCTTTTCATTTGTTGGGTCCAGTGCGGCAATGCGCACACTGCGGCCGGCTTTGTGAAACGGTGCAATGCCATAGAGGCGCGCTTCCTCCTGTGTGACGAGGCGTACAACGGCGTCGTCCACCGGCATGAGGTTGAGGTCCACGTAGGGGACGCCAATCTTTTTGGCAAAGGCAGCGGCCTTGCCTTCCTCGGACTTGTGGCGCAACTCGCTGATGGTGCGCTCTACTTGCTTTGGTTGAATTTTTGTACGGTTGCCGGAGCCGAGTGATGTTTTTTTGACCATAATAAAGAAACGTTTGTTGTTTCTTCCATTGTAGCATTAATCGCGCGCTTCTTCGAGGGTGTGGGCAATGTGCGCAGCAAGAACGTCCGGCGCATCGTCTGCCGCAACGCTCAGACAGCCATGTGGTGCAGCTGTCACTGTGGCAAAGAGAGAAGGGAGTGCCGTGGTGGCCTGTGGTGTTATGGGCAACACCATGCCACGTGTCGCAGGTGTGTGCGCAGTCGTCCAAAAAACACCAAGCACGTGGATGTGTGGCAAGAACTGTGCTGTGCGCATAAGCATCAAGGAGAGGAGCATCGGGTCGTCGCCATAGAGCGGTGCGACGTGCGCCGTAGCAATGCGCCCGGCAGCGCGTAGTGTGAGGCGGTCAAGGATGCCGCCCCAGAGCCGCAGAAAGTCAAAGGAAACAGTCTTGTAGAGTGCTAGCATGATGGTCTGGAGGTCGGCACCGCGTTGCATGAGCGTGCTGCCGGCACGGAAGACATCAGCACTGATGGCGTCGGAACGCAGTCCATCAGTGGCGGCGACAATGCCTGTCAGGAGGCTCTGGGCAACGTCCTTTGTGATGGCCTCATTGTCAGCATGCCAGAGCGTGTCGTAGAGCACCATGCTGAGGATGCTCTGTGTGGGTGAGGTGGTGTAGGTTGTTGTTGGCAGTTCCGCAAGGATTGGTGCGTTGTCATCGGTGAGCAATCCGGTGGCTTCCACGCTGTCTGCACCACACACAAATAGCGCATCGTAGTGGAGCTGTGATGGCGCAAACGAAAAATCGCGCGGGTCGATGAAGTTTTTCTCAGGTGTGACAGCGATAGTAACGGCCGTGTCCGTGCGTGTCACGCGCACATCGTTAATGGCGCCGTGTGTCGTGTCAAACTGGATAATGAAGTCCTGCAGCCCGCCGAGCGTAGTGGTGACAGTCTCCGGCGGTGTGAGAAACGGTGCACGCGTGCGCACATCGTCGGTGCATACGAGTGTGGGTGCGGCACCGCGCGCGTGCAGGAAGTGTGCAAGTCCATAAGCAGCGCCAAGCACATCCGTGTCCGGTGACGGTGGTAGGAGGATGAGCGGCCGCTGTGTTGTTGTTAGCGACGGTGTGGACATGTGCGGTGGGAGAAAATGCTAAGAGAGATGTTGGGAAATATCACAAAAGTGTAGCATTCTGTGCGCATTGTGTCAAAGACGGCACAGCGTGTGCTACAATTGGCAGTATGAGTGACATTTGCGCAGGTCTCAACGACAAACAACGTGAAGCGGTGACGGCGCCGGACGGCCCGTTGCTGATTTTGGCGGGCGCCGGCAGTGGCAAGACAATGACACTGACGCGCCGCATCGCCTATCTGATAGACCGTGGCGAGGCGCCGGGGTCAATCTTGGCAGTGACGTTTACCAACAAGGCCGCCGGCGAGCTCAAAGAGCGCATTGGCACGCTTCTGGGCACGGATACGGCCATGCCAATGGTGGGGACGTTTCACAGTGTGTGCGTGCGGTTCCTGCGGCGCGACATTCAGCACCTGGGGCGTGCAAATACATTCACCATTCTGGACAGCGCCGACCAGATCAGCGTCATCAAGCGCGCACTCAAGGAGCGCAATCTGGATCCAAAGCAGTTTGCGCCACAGTCGGTGCGCGCATCAATTTCCCGTGCCAAGAATGCACTGTTGGACGCGGTCGCATTTCGCGCGCAAACCGGCAGTTACTATGAGGAAGTTGTTGCCGACGTGTACGACGCCTATGAGCGCGCACTTGCCGATGCCAATGCGCTGGATTTTGATGACCTCATTGTCTTTACGGTACGGCTCTTTGAACAGCACCCGGACGTGCTGACGCGTTACCACCAACAATTCCGCCACATCCTCGTGGATGAGTACCAGGACACCAACCACATGCAGTACCGCCTCGTCACACTTCTGGCGCAGAAGCACCACAACCTCTTCATCATCGGTGATGACTACCAGTCCATCTACATGTTCCGCGAGGCGGACATTACCAACATCTTGAACTTTGAGAAGGACTACCCGGATGCGCGCGTTATCACGCTGGAGCAAAACTACCGCTCAACGCAGGTCATCCTGGACGCGGCGACCGCCGTGATCCACAAGAACGAGAACCAGCGCCACAAAACGCTCTGGACGCAGAAAGAGGGCGGTGACGCCATCACACTGGTCACGGCGCCAAGCGAGCGTGGCGAGGCGCGCTACGTCGCGCAGCAGATTGCCGCGTTGCATGACGCTGATCGCGCCTACCGCGATATGGTTGTACTGTACCGCACCAACGCACAGTCCCGTGCGGTAGAGGAGGCGCTGATGCGCGCCGGCATCCCGTACCGCATTGTCGGCGGGACCAAATTCTACGAGCGCAAGGAAATCAAAGACATCGTGGCGTACCTGCGCCTCATCCTGAACGGAGCCGACGCGCCGGCATTGGAGCGCGTTGCCAATACACCGCCGCGCGGGATTGGACCCAAGACACTTGCCGCGTGGCGCGCGAGCGCCATCATGCACGACACCGACGCGCTGACGCTTGGGGTGCGCCTGGCCCGGGGCGAGGCGACGATTGAGGGGCTCTCACCGGCGCGGACACAGGCGATTGCCACACTCTCGGAAACGCTCGCAAAACTCCGTGACAGCGCACCGCAAAAGAGCCTTGCTGTGCTCATTGCCGACGTGTACGAGCGCACCGGCTACAAAGACATGCTGCGCACGGGTGAACATAAGGTGGAGAACGAGTCGCGCCACGAGAACATCGGTGAGCTCATCACCATTGCCAAGGAGTACAGCGGTGATGCGCTCACGGCACTTGCGACGTTCTTGGAAGATGCGTCACTTGTAGCAGATACGGATGCCATTGACCAGGATGATGATGCGGTGCACCTCATGACACTGCACAGCGCCAAGGGCTTGGAGTTCCCGGTTGTCTTTATGATCGGTCTGGAGGAGGGACTATTGCCGCACAGTCGGAGTCAGCTGTCGCAGCGTGAACTGGAGGAAGAGCGCCGGCTGATGTATGTGGGTATGACGCGCGCCATGGAGAAGCTCTACCTCATCCACGCACACCAGCGCATGGTGTTTGGCACAGTACAAGCCAACGCGCCGAGTCGCTTCCTTGCGGACGTTCCGCCGGAACTCTGCCACACGGACACCTATCGCGCACACGATGCGTCGCCTGTCGGCATTCCCGACACCACCGGTGCGTCGTCGCGTGGAGTCGCAGCGCCCCGTTCTGCGAGCACCGCACGCGCGGGCTACAGTGACGGCACGTCCGTTGCGCACCCGCAGTTTGGCACCGGCATCATCGTCGCCCAAAACGACGACACCTACACCGTCGCTTTCGCCGGCACTGGCATCAAAAAAATCGCCAAGGACTTCCCGGACCTGGAGCGGAACTAGTGCGCAGACATATTTGTGCCCTTGCACGCGGTGGCAATATATTCTACGGACAGATGTGAGAAAGATAGTTCTCCGGCGTGATGGTGGCAAACGGTGTGTTGGGATAGGCGCTGGCAAAGCTCTGCGGTGGTGTGCGGCGCGCTTTGCGAGGATTCCACTTGCACTCAAACGCACGCAATTGACCATTCTCCTCGCGAATAATGTCAACTTCTGCGCCGGTGTGCGTGCGCCAGAAATAGTATGTGCTGAACTTCTGCTCTATGACATCTCTCTTGAGTAGCTCCATGAAGATGAAATTTTCCCAGAGTGCACCGTGATCTGTGCGCATATCAAGGGTGGAGAATTGCCCCAGGACCGCATTGCGCACGCCGTTGTCCAGGAAGTAGTAGCGCGCTTTCTTGGTAATTTCCGTGCGCAAATTGCGACTGAAGCCCGGTACTTTTTTGATAACAAACATCTTCTCAAGAAGGTCTATGTAGCGCCCAACCGTTTTAACATCTGCATCAAGCGTGTTGGCGATTTCGTTAAGGGACACGTCGTGACCAATCTGTGTCGCGAGAATTTTTGTAATGTTGCGCAGGAGGGTTGGTGACTTGATCCGATCAAGCGCCAGCACATCTCTGTAGAGATAGCTGGAGACAAGTTCCGTGAGAATTTTTTGTTTACCGTGCGGTGAATTTGTCGTGAGCACCTCGGGATAGGCACCGTAGATAAGGAAGTGTGCAAGCGCTTCTGTCCGCTCAAAATTGCCAATTTGCAGTTCGCTCTGTGCGATGGGGAGGAGTGTGAGCGTGAAGTGGCGTCCGGTGAGCGGCTCGCCAATCTGCCCGGTCAGTTCAAATGACGAAGAGCCGGTAAGGATGAATGTCTTTTCGGGGAAGTGGTCAACGAGCATTTTTGTGCCAATGCCGATGTGGGGGACTTGCTGCGCTTCATCAATGGCGATGATGTCATAGTCCTGTGCGAAGTGCTTCAGCTTCTCTAATTCCCGTGACGCAAAGACATTTTGCACGGTGATATTGTCCCCAACGACAGAGAGAATGCGACTGTCCGGATGATTGGAAGTAGTAGCTGTGAGATATTCGTGCAAGAGTGTTGTCTTTCCCACACGGCGCGGTCCGTAGATGATGAGTGCACGTCGCGGTGAAATATTCTCGGAAATACTTTGTGCACGCTGAAAGTTCATAAGCAAATATTAACTGCTTTTACATATGTAGTATACGCCATACCATAAATTAAGTCAAATTTATGGTATGACAATCCATAAATTAAGCCGATTTTATGGTATGACAATCCATAAATTCCAAGTATTACCGGAAATATCACAATTTGCGATACTTTACTACCGGAAATTACAGTAATTTGCGATACTTTATTGACGGAAATAGCATGGTTTGCAATGCTTTGACACAAAGAGTTGTGTTACATGGGACATATGCCCATGAATAGAAACTAGCGCGGTTGACAGCCCACGTCTTCTCGGCACGATGTTCATCCTTACTGGCAAAACAGGTCACACGACCTGTTTTTTGGTGTGGAAGCAGCGTGTGTCACACAAAAATGGTGTCACATTATGCAATATTTTTCCCTTGAATAAAGCAAAAATAAGAAATTGTAAAGCATAGGTATTGACAAAAAGTCAAAAAGGTGCTATATTGAAACCATCAAAGTTCCCTCACATCCCTTGTGACAACATCCGCCATCTGCGACAGCCTAACCACCTGTGGTAGATGGAAATGTTCTCACAAAGAGAACGGATTCACACGATACCTTTCATACAAAGAGTGAAAGGGTCTGTGAACTCTTTAACAACTCAATCTTTGTTTCCTAAAAAAGATGTCATTGCCAGCCTACACGGCAGGCAGGCGAGAAATGGAATGGAGTAACAAGAAAAGCTCGTCATTGCGAGGAATGGAGCGAAGCGACATGACGAAGCAATCTCCGACATTATCTATTCCAACCAGCGTCTTGCGCAGAACACACAGCGTTCCGCCCAACACGCTGCTCGGAATGAGTGGCAAAAATTCAACCGCCCAATCCCGTGGTGGGGTTGGGTAAATTTTAACGCCCGAGGCATTCCGCTGAGGGCACAACAGAGGCCCTCCTCAGCAATGGGGAGGGAGAAGAAATGAAAGTAGTTCTGAGAACTACTTCGCCAGAGGAGTTTTTTGAGCTCCTCTGGCGGAGCATAAAAAATATTGGGGTTGCCAACTCACATTATGTGAGTTGGCAGCTCGCGTTGGACTCCAATCCCAAATGGGGATTGGAGGTATACAACAAAAAAATAAGAGGAAAAAAAGAATTTTTAAAAGGTGGCGCTGAGAAGCGCCACCGCCGCATCTTCAAAGAGGCGGTAAAAAAAATCTTGGCGGGTGAAACCGTCGAGATTAAGACATTCCAGT
>JALXES010000117.1:0-511 GCA_027069365.1 Candidatus Moraniibacteriota bacterium
TGCACACCATGTTCCTCATAGTGCAACACAGAACGCAACGGGATCTCGTGAGCATCGGGATGCGCAGCAGAAGCGCCGCCACACGCGGTTCTTTGATGCTGTGATTACGGTCAGTATTACAGCACTATTTCTCGGTGTCCCGCTGTTTTTCACGTCATTGACCATGCAGGGCATTGTCTTTGATAAGCAGATGTATTTTTACTTCTGGTTGTTGGTTGCCACGGTTGCATGGGCGACGAAGAGTGCGATGACGGGAGAATTGACGTTACGTCGCACGCCGTTGGACTATCCGATTATCGGACTTATTGGCGTGATGTTGGTGAGCACCTTCTTTTCCGATGACCGATGGCGCAGTCTGTGGGGCGCGTTTGGTGATCCGTCGCGCGGCCTCATCTCCGTGCTTGCAGCGGTCGTTGCCTTTTATCTCATCGTGACACACTTCTCGTGGAGCCGCTTCCGCTGGTTCTTTGGTGCACTGCTTTTGTCAGGAAGTATTGTTGTTGTGTGGACA
>JALXES010000117.1:521-8456 GCA_027069365.1 Candidatus Moraniibacteriota bacterium
GCCGGCGTCCCTTGCAGCCTCTGCGCCATTGAGCTTGATTGGTTCACTGAAAGGGTTGACGCTCTTTATGTCCGCAATAATTCCGCTTTTAGTCGCAGGCATCTTTGGGCTGTGGAAGGAAGATGCACGCGTGCATGTTGCTGTGCGCTATGGTGTGAGTATCGTGCTGGGCGTAGTTGTTGTGCTTGCTCTGATTAATATTTTCTCACTGCTCGGTTACGCGCCATTAATTCCATTGGCTGTTGGTGTGGCGTTCTTTCTCGTCTTTATTCTGGCGCAGATTGTACGCCCGCACGGCACGCTGTCATTTATTCCGATGGTGGTCCTGGTTGTTGTTGCCGGATTTTTGATGACACAGTCACCGGGGAATACAATTCACAGTCCGTTTATCCGTGAGGGCCTCGTGCTGCCACCGGAGATTACCGTGGACAAGGCGTTTTCGTGGGATATTGCAAAAGCGTCTCTCAAAGAACACTTCTTCTTTGGCTACGGCCCCGCACTATATGGGCATGCATTTTCTTTGGCGCGCCCGGAGTCATTTAACAACAATCCGCTCTACACATTGCGCTTCTTGCAGGGTGAGGGGGCGCTGTTTGATGGCGTGTCAACGGTTGGCGTGTTGGGCGTCATCATGATGATGCTGGTATTTGTGACGTTCTTTGGTGTAGCTATCTATCTCATGACGCGCAACCAGGAATACAACAAAGTGTATTCACTGGGCTTTGTGAGCGCAGTAATTATCTTGGGTATTGCAACGGCGATGTATCGCGTAGAGGGAAGCATTGTGCTCGTCGGTGTTCTTGTGGCGGCGCTTGCCTGGGCGGTACTGTATCACGAGAGCAAGATGCCGTTTCAGACATTGGCACTGTCTCTCAAGGCGTCGCCAAAATTTGCACTCACACTGGCATTTATCTCCATCGTACTTATCGCCGGCGTGGGCATGTCATTTTTCTTTGTTGGCAAGATGTTTGCTGCCGATGTGTTTGCCGGTACGGCGGTGCACGCGCGTGAAGTGAGTGAAGACACAATCAACAACCTCACACGTGCAACACGTCTCAACGGACGCGAAGGAAACTACTTCACACGCATCGGTCAGGAATTCATGGTATTGGCCAATCGTGAGGCGCTCAAGTCGGAGGGAGAGCGTGACATCCAGAAGCTCAGTGCATACCTGCAGGCTGCACGCGCTGCGGCGTTGCAGGGGCGTACATTGTCGCCGGCAGATGCGGCCGCTGCAGAAGTTTACGCACAAATTCTCGAGAATACAAGCTACTACGATCCGGCATTCTTGGATGCTGCTGATGAGGCCTATGCCGCAGCGCAGAAGCTGGAGCCATCAAATGCGCTCTATGTGGCCAAGCGCGCTGAAATTGCACTGCGCAAAGCACTGTTGATTGATAAGAAGAAAGAAGACGAGCGCAAAGAAGCGCTGGCACATGCCAAGGACCTCTTTAGCGAGGCAATCGACAAGAAGGCAAATCTCGCATCGGCATACTATCAGCGCGCTCTCATCAAGCAGGAGCTCGGTGATCTGGATGGTGCGATTGAGGACATGGAGAAGGCCTTCATCGCAAGTGGTAATGCCAACATCACCTACGCGTACAGTCTTGGTGTGCTGTACAAAACACGTGACAAGGAGAATGATGCCGCACGGGCAGAGCTGCTGTTCCGCAGCATCCTGGGCGTCAATGACAAGGAAGTCAATACGCACTTGGAGTTAGCAACACTCTATGAGAGAAAAGACAAGAAGGCGGCAGCCATCGCAGAGTACAAGAAGGTCTTAGAGTTGCTACCAAAAGATGGGGAGAACGTTGCTGCTGCACGCGAAAATATCAAGAAGATTATTGCACGATTGGAACAGTCCGGCGTCTCTGTGGAGCCAACACAGGACACAGCACAAACACCGTCTGTCACAGCGCAGCCGGAGGCAACCGCACAAGAGTCATCACAGACAACAACGCAAGAGGCGACGGGGCCGCAGAACGCAGCCGCACAACCATCGCCGGCAACTGATACGCAACAGCAATAACCATGCAAAACGCTCGTGCAGATACCGATGCAGGGGCGTTTTTGGAGTGCGATGTGTCGCGGTAGAGGCATTTGCGCTGTTACTGCAGATGTGCTAATAATGGGGGTATGGTGTATGTAATGTAACGTGTGACGACATGGCGCGGAACAAGCACAAAAAGACAGAGGTTGTCCCAGAGGGTGTGGGTGCTTTTGTGTGGGAAGTTGTAAAGATTTTTGCCTTTGCTGCAGCGATTATCATTCCTATCCGCCTCTTTCTCTTTCAGCCGTTCCTCGTGGAGGGCTCAAGCATGGCGCCAAACTTTCACAGTGGAGAGTACGTTATCGTCAACGAGGTTGGCTACAAGAACGTGCACCTGGGTGGAGTGACGTTGCTTGCGCCGCGCAGGGAGTTGCACCGTGGTGACCCCGTCGTCTTTCGCTTCCCCCAGGACCCCAAGACATTTTTCATTAAGCGCGTCATCGGCTTGCCGGGTGAGCGGGTGACCGTGCGCGGTGGCGTTGTAACCATCTACAATGACGCCCATCCGGACGGTTTTGTGCTCACGGAGGACTACCTGCCAAACGGTGGCATTGTCACGACAGATGATGTGGACTACACGGTTGCTCCGGACGAGTATTTCGTCATCGGCGACAACAGGAACCACAGTTATGACTCACGCATGTGGGGTCCGCTGAACAAGGATTTTGTGATGGGCAAGGTGCTCGTACGTATCTGGCCGTTTACCAGATTTAAGGTTTTTGATTAATGTTTTGTAAAATGTAATGCGTATGGTATCAAAGAAGAAGGCGGCAAAGAAAACCGCAAAGCGTGCGTCCAAGAAGAGTGCAAAGAAGGTGGTGAAAAAAGCGGCAAAGAAAACTGCAAAGCGTGTGCCAAAGAAAGCAGCAAAGAAAGCTGTAAAGAAGAGCGCAAAGAAGGTAGCGAAGACGGCAACAAAGAAGACGGCACGACGCACCGCGACTGCACGCAAAACGCGCGTAGAAGAGCCGCTGGTGTTGCAACCGCTGCGTGGTATGCGTGATATCCTTCCCGGTGACCAGCCGTACTGGGAGCAAGTACGTCGCGTCCTCAATAAGGCGGCACAGGAGTATGGTTTCAATCGTATCCAAACACCACTTGTAGAGTTTGAGAACCTCTTTGTGCGCAGTGTGGGCTCTACGACAGAAGTCGTGCAGAAGGAGATGTACAGCTTTGTGACGCGCGGCGGTGATCGTGTGGCGTTGCGACCGGAGCTGACCGCCGGCAATGTGCGGGCGTTTATCCAGCACGGTATGAATGTGTGGCCCAAGCCGGTGAAGCTCTTTTCCATGGGACCGGTGTATCGCTATGACCGACCGCAGGAAGGGCGCTATCGTGAGCACGTTCAAGGAAACTTTGATATTTACGGTGAGAGTGACCCTATTATAGATGCGCAAATGGTGCAGATGGCACACCGCATACTGCACAGCCTCGGTATCAAAGACGTTGTCTTTCACATCAACTCTATCGGCACACCAAAGACGCGCGCGGCATACAAAAAGAAGCTGACGAAATACTTGGAGAAGTACCGTCGCAAGATTCCTGCAGAATTGCGCGCGTTCATCACAGACAACCCCTTTCGCATTTTGGATGCAAAAGACCCCGTATGCGCAGAGATTGCCGCCGGTGCACCACGCGCTGTGGATGCCCTTGATCCGGAGAGCAAAGAGCACTTCGCACGCTTTGTGGAGTACCTGGACGAACTCGGTATCACCTACGTCAAGGATGACACGCTTGTGCGCGGTCTGGACTACTACACGCAGACGGTGTTTGAAGTTTTTGTGCGCGGCGAAGGTGGTAAGCGTCGTTCGCTGGGTGGCGGTGGTCGCTATGATGCACTCATCAAAGCGCTGGGTGGCGAGGACATGCCGGCGATGGGCTTTGGATTGGGACTTGATCGCATCGTGCTTGAGATGAAGCGCGTGCACGCAAAATCCTATGAATTGCCACGACCGCGCGTGTTTCTGGCGCAGCTTGGCGACCTGGCAAAGAAGAAGAGTCTGACGATTTTTGCCATGCTGCAGAAGGCGGGCATCCTGACATCGGAGAGTTTTGGCCGTGGTAATCTGCGTGCGCAGCTGCGCAAAGCGGAGCGCTCCGGTGTGGATGTTGCCATTATCATTGGACAGAAGGAGGCGCTGGACGGCACAGTCATCCTCAAGGACATGATGAGTGGCTCGCAGGAGACGGTTGATGTAGACAAGATGGTGCCGACGGTCAAGAAACTTCTGAAGAATATCAGCAAGTAAATTGCCTCTGTGTCACATTCTGTGTACTTGCGCAAAATGTCAAAAGAGTATAGAATAGGCATGTTTGGTATGCTCTATAGTATGTATTGTCCGGCATGCCTGTGGATAAGTATGAACGTTATGAAATCTATCAGAACTATGGAAGGGAGGTTGACACTATGATCAAAATGGTCAAGAAAGAGCGTGAGAGCGACGAGAGTCTCATCCGACGTTTTACGCGCAAGGTGCAGCAGAGCGGTGTATTGAAGCAAGTGCGGTCCAAGCGTTTCTACAAGAAGGCGGCCAACAAGGAAACACTGCGCAGCAATGCTATCTACAGAGCAACGATGCACAAGGAAGTTGAGCGCCTGAAGAAGATGGGACACTACAGTCCGGATGCTGTCCGCGAGCTGCGCAAGCGCCTCAAAAAAGAACACGTGCTCTAGCACACCTGACAGACAAGCGTTTGCTCTCGGGCGGACGCTTTCTGTGTTTGGGTGGTGCGTATAATAAATTTCTAGCACACCAAGAACATGACACGTTTGGAAACATTGACACAAGACCTCACGGCAGCAATGCGCAGCGGGGATGTCCGTCGGCGCGATGTTGTGCGTTCGCTCCTGACGATGGTCAAGAACGAAGCCATTGCACAGAAAGTGGATGCTGCAAAACTCACAGACGATGCTATCATTGCCGTGTTGAAGCGCGCGCAGAAGCAGCGTGCTGATGCCGCGCAGCAGTTCCGTGCCGGCAATCGTCCGGAGCTTGCGGACAAAGAAGCCGCAGAGGCTGAAATCATCGCCGCGTATCTGCCGGAGCAGATGAGCGAAGAGCAGATTGCGGAAATTGTAGACGCGGTGATTGCGCGTGTCGGTACGGAGAATTTTGGCGCGGTGATGGGGCAGGTCATGGCACACGTCAAGGGGCAAGCGGATGGTGCGACCGTCAAGGCGATTGTAGAAGCTAAACTTGCTGCACAAAATGGAGCGTAAGCGTGCGCCAGAGTAGAGATATTTTTTTGGGATATGTTGGTAGATGATGTGACAATTACGGTGCGTGCGGGGCGCGGCGGTAATGGCGTGGTGCGCTTTGCGCGTGCGATGATGACGCTGGGGCCGACGGGTGGCAATGGCGGCAAGGGCGGTGATGTCATCGTGCGCGGCGTACCGGACCTTGGGGCGTTGCGCGTGTTTCGCACCAAGAAGGACGTCGTGGCGAAGAATGGCGCCGATGGCGGGCAGAACATGCAAGACGGGGCCGCCGGCAAAGATGCCATCATCAATGTCCCGGTAGGTGCGGTTATTACGGACCTCACAAGCGGCATGGTTTATGACATCGTGCGCGCGGGGCAAGAGGAGGTTGTCGCACGTGGTGGTAACGGTGGTTTTGGGAACTACCACTTTCGCTCCAGCCGGCATACGTCACCGGACCGGGCAAACGCCGGGCAGGAAGGATCCGCGACGCAATTGCACATTCAACTCAAGATGATTGCGGATGTGGGATTTATTGGGCTGCCAAATGTGGGGAAGTCCAGTTTGCTCAACGTACTGACAAATGCGTCAAGTAAGGTGGCAAATTATCAATTCACAACACTTGAGCCGCATTTGGGCGTGTACTATGATCTTATTCTCGCAGATATTCCCGGACTTATTGCCGGTGCGTCACAGGGCAGGGGTTTGGGGCACAAATTTCTCAAGCACGTGGAGCGCACGCGCACACTCTTTCACTTTGTGGCGGCGGATAGCCCGCACCCGCGCGAGGACTACCGGACAATCCGCGCAGAGCTTGGTGCGTATAACAAGGCGTTGCTGACAAAACCGGAGTGGGTGATTGTTTCGCGCGCTGATGAGCGTACGCCGGAAGACGTGGCAGATGTTGTGGCGACACTGAAGCGCGAGAACCCGCGCGTCACGGCGATCTCCCTCCTGGATGATGCGAGCATTGACCGCCTCAAGAAGGAGGTGTTGTCACGCATCGCATCACGGTAGACATGAGTGAGATGTGTATGAGAACACACGGACCCCACAATGTTGATCTGACAGTTGTCCGTGAGGCATCTGATGTGATGCTCACCGATGCTGATGTTGCAGCGATTGTGCGCACGACGTTAAGTATGAGCAACGTGACATTTGCAGCGGACGCCACGGTGAGTCTCACGGTCGTGTTTGTGTCAGATGCTGCAATTCACGCACTCAACCGCACGTATCGCCACAAAGATGCGCCAACTGACGTGCTGTCATTCCCAGACACTTTCGCTGCCGCACCGGCGCCGGGCGTGGATGGCAAGAATCATCACAGGTGCGTAGAAGGTGCGTGTTTGCTCGGTGACATCATCCTATCCTGTGCGACAATTGCACGATATGCTACAATGGATAGTGTACCGCAGGACCGTGCGCTCACGTTTGTCATTGCCCACGGTGTCTTGCACCTCCTTGGATATAATCACTCAGAGATGATGTTTGCTATCCAGGATCGCGTAACGCAGATAATTCATGAAGCATAACCGACCATTTGGCAATAGTGTGCGTGATGCACTGCGCGGTGTGTATCATGCAGCGCAGACGGAGCGGAACTTCCGCTTTGAGCTTGCCGTTGCGTGCGTGGTGCTGCCCGGTGCATTCTTCGTTCCGCTGACCATGGCGGAGCGCGCCGGTGTGTGGCTGTGTGTTTTTGCAGTACTGGTCGCGGAGCTGTTTAATACGGCAATTGAGCACACTGTGGATGTGGCAACGCAGGAGCAGAGTGAGGTCGCGCGCGTGGCAAAGGACACGTCTGCCGCTGCCGTGCTCTTTGTGAGTATCGGCGCGCTGTGTTATGGCTGTGCGGTGGCGTGGCTTGTTGTGCAGCGCAGTGCGGTGTTCTGAGAAAGATGTCGCATAACCTCTGTGGGAAACGTTTCACGTAGAGGTTATGTGGGATGACGAACGTCAGCATAACTAAGACAAAATGATGAAGAACGCATACATTACAGCAGTTGATATCGGGACGACAATGACGCGCGTTGTTGTTGCGGAGGAGCGCGATGAGGAGATGCCGTATATTGTGGCGGCAGCCGCCGTGCCGTCCGCCGGATTGCGACGCGGTGGTATTGTGGACGCTCATGAAACTGCGCGCAGTGTAGAGGAAGCCGTGCGGCAGGTGCAAGTACAGTCGGGGATAACAGTCAATCACGCGCTGTTTGCGCTCGGCGGTACGCAGATGGATGCGCGTGTGTCCAAAGGTGTTGTTGTGGTCGGACGCAGTGATGGGGAAATTACTGCGGATGATGTGGAGCGCGTGTTGATGGCGGCACAAGCCATCAGCGTCCCGGCAAACAAAGAAATCGTACATGTGCTGCCGCGCCACTACAATGTTGATGATCAGTCCGGCATCAAGGATCCCATAGGGATGACGGGTGTGCGCTTGGAAGTAGAGGCGTTGGTAATTGACGCGCCGGTGCAGAATTTGCGTGGTATAGAAACAGTGGCGCAGCACAGTGGCGTGACTGTAGAAGATGTGATTGCTGCGCCGTTGGCGACAGCGGAGGCGGTCTTGGACCGGCAGCAGCGTGAACTTGGTGTGACACTTGTCAACATCGGTGCCGCGACAACGTCTGTTGTTGTTTACGAGGAAGGCGAACTGATTCACACGGCGGTGTTGCCGGTGGGTGCGGGGCAT
>JALXES010000117.1:8466-10386 GCA_027069365.1 Candidatus Moraniibacteriota bacterium
GAAGGGCACGTATCACGCTATCACATTGCGGAGATTATCCAGGCGCGTATGGAGGAAATCTTCTCACTCGTCCAAGAAGAGCTTGTCAAAATCGGCAAGGCAGAACTCTTGCCGGCCGGTGCCGTGCTGACCGGTGGCGGTGCAAAGCTACCCTATGTCGTCAATCTTGCTAAGAATGTGTTGCGCTTACCGGTGCGTATTGGTGAGCCGTTGCGCATGCCGGGCGTCTTTGATCGTGTGGATGATCCGTCCTATGTGACGGCACTGGGGCTTATTCACTGGGGACTAACGCATGAGCGCAGTGCTGACACCGGTGCGCTCGGGCGTGCCAAGGACCATGTGCAAACGATGACAAAACCATTTACCGGCATCAAAGATAAATTGAGTATGCTGTTTGAAAAGTTTTTCCCATAGACAGCAGCTATAACGCACATACAAAAATGAAAATTCTTACAGACAACATCACATTTACCACGCAGACGCAAACGGATTTCGTGGACATTACGGAAGATGTGCGAGAGATTGTTGCGCGCAGTGGCGTCCGCAACGGCACAGCGACAGTCTTTGTAGCACATACAACAATGGGCGTTGCCATCAACCACAATGAGCCGATGCTCGTGCAAGATATTGCGCGCATGCTCTATCGCCTCGCACCGGTCAACGATCAGTATGCGCATGACCTCTTTGAGTTGCGTCAGGGTGCGCGTGCAGACGGGCGCAGCAACGGGCACTCGCACTGCAAGGCTGTGCTCCTGGGCACAAGTGAACATGTGCCGATTGTGGACGGTGTACTTGCGCTCAGTGCCATCCAAAGTATCTTTGCGATTGATCTGGATGGTCCGCGCACGCGTGATGTGGTTGTGCAGGTTTCCGGATTGTAAGACGTTAATGATGCGCATGTGCTGCGGCGTAATGGCTCACGCAGCATTTTTGTGTGAAATGCAGTTTTTATGAAACAGATAGTACAGATCGTCGTCGTGGGAGTGATATGCTGCGTTGGCGCGTGGCTTTTTGTGCATCGTGCGCTCTACACATCTACGGGAGCGGCATCGGATGTTGCGACAGTCACAATTGCGGATGGCGCCACGACGCAATCAATCGCGCGTCAGCTTGCGGCAGACCAGCTGATTGCGCATGCGTGGGCGTTCAACCTGTACATGCGTTTGCATGGCGCCGGACAGACACTCAAGGCGGGGACGTACACCATTGCGCCGAGCTTGACCATTCCCGACATCGTGACGCTTCTATCGCAGGGCAAGAGCGTGCGACGCGATATTGCTGTAACATTCCCGGAAGGATGGACAATCGCACAGATGGCGCAGCGCCTCACGCAGAAAGGTTTTGACGGCGCGCAGTTCCAGAAGATTGCCGAGGCGCCGGATGCACAACTGCGCGGTGCGTTCGCCGTTCTGGCAACGTTGCCACAGGGGATGTCGCTGGAAGGCTACCTCTTTCCTGATACGTACAACTTCTTGCCGGAGACAACGCCACAGGAGATTGTGGAGACGCTGCTGGCAAATTTTGAGAAGAAATTCACGCCGGCAATGCGCACACACATTGCACAGTATCCGTATACGCTGCACCAAGTCGTGACGCTGGCGAGTATCGTGGAGCGCGAGGTGCACAAGGATGTAGAACGTCCTGTTGTGGCGGGTATTTTTTATAATCGCTTGCGTGCGGGAATGCCACTGGGCTCGGATGCGACGTTGGACTACATCTTCGGTGAGAGCAAGATCAAACACTCCCTGGAGGAGACGCAGGTAGACTCACCGTACAACACGTACAAACATGTTGGGTTGCCACCGGGACCGATTGGCAATCCCGGCCTCTCCGCATTGCGCGCCGCTGTCTATCCGGCACAGACAGATTATCTCTACTTCCTGAATAACGCAACAACGGGTAAGACGGTCTTCTCGCGCA
>JALXES010000118.1:0-2726 GCA_027069365.1 Candidatus Moraniibacteriota bacterium
ACTTCATCTGGCACCTTGGCGGGTTTAAAACACAAACGCCACAGACACAAGGGGTTGCGACATCTGCAGTAACGGCTACGACGGCAGCAGCTGCAACCACGGTTGCGCGGGGTGCGACCGGGACACAAAACAATGCAACCGCGGCTGCAACGCGGACAGAGCGTGGTGGTGTAACTGTGGCGAGTGCGCCGCAGAGCTCAGCGCAAGCCGTGCCGGTATCTCTGCCGGCATGTACGGGCAGTGCAACACTCATCATTGACAGTGCAGATGACTGGCAAAAGATTAATGACGCTGCGTACACGAACTTTTGCGTTAAGCCCGGTGACTATCGCAGCGCCGGTGTAATTACGCTGACGAGCTCCGGCAGTGCGCAAGCACCACGCGTCATCCAACTTCTCAACGGCAATGACACACACCCCGCACGGCTTCCGGACAATCAACAGGCATTTTTGGGTGGGTTGCGTCTCGGCAATGGTGGCACGCCGGCACATTACTGGATCGTTGACCGAATATCACTCGTGGGACTCCAAGAAAACGGCATGGTGGGCATCAACGAAGGCTCATCAGACAATGTTCTTAATCGCCTTGTGATGCGCAATAATGGCACCGGCATTGATTTGCAACATGGTGCCAACCGCAATGCTATCCAAAACAGCTACATCGGCGATATGACAGAAGCGGCTGTGCAGGGTGACATTGTGTGCATCGGACTACAGTCATACCAGGGGGGTGCGGTTATTTCCGATACACGGATTGTTGGCAATGAGTTGGTCAATTGTAATGATGCCATTCAATTTATCCGCAATGGAAGCAGTCCAAGTGGGAGTTTCCCGGGCACGCTTGTGGCCGACAATGACATCTATATGACGGCTGACCGCTTGACGGACTGCAATGGGACAGTAAATGGCACGGGGCCGTGCATGATTGGTGAGAATGCCATTGATGCAAAGGGTGGGAGCGATGATGCGTCAAAGCCGATACGAATCATCGGTAACCGTATGTGGAATATGCGTCGTTCTGATCCGGTGCGCAAACCGGGAGGGTCGTGGGGTGATGCGATGGTCGTGCAGTACAACACGCAGAATATGATTATCAAGGACAATGTTATCATGGACTCCAATCGTGGCATCGTCATCCACTTGGGCACGCACGACACAATCACCGAAGGCAATACGCTCGTTAATATTGGTGCGGCGACAGAGGGTGCCGGGTATGGCATTATCATCACCAGTGAGGCCGGTGGCAACAACGTTGTGCGCGGTAATACGATTATCAATGCTGATAAGCCGTTGCAGGATGCCGCTGGTGGAAACAGGGTAGAAAACAATACTGTTGGTGATGGTGGCGATGGAGAGATGTGCTTTACTGTGAAGCGTATCAGTGACCCACAGCAAAAGTGTGTACCGGTCTCGGCAGCAAATCGCTAAAGAAGAGATCTATGCAATGTGTTATTCTCGCGGCCGGGTATGGGTCGCGGATGGGGGAGTTGACAGAGGACCTACCCAAGCCGATGCTGCGCGTCAAAGAGCGTCCGCTTTTGGAGTACAAGGTGCATGTGCTGCCGCCGGAGATAACGGAGATTATCTTTGTGGTCGGGTACCAGCCGCACCACATTATGAACTACTTTGGGTCGTACTACGCGGGGCGCGTGGTGCGGTATGCGTTTCAGGCGGAGCTCAGTGGCACGGCGGCGGCGCTCCACACGGCGCGGCCGTTTCTGGGCGAGCGATTTATGGTGCTGATGGGGGACGATCTGTACACGCGTGACGACCTCGCGGCACTCGTGCGGCACAAGCACGCCATTCTCGGACATCACACGGACAATGCACACGGCAAGGGCGTGATCATCGCCGATGAGCACCGGCGACTGGTGGAGGTGCGCGAGCAATTCCCCGACAAAGCACCGGGGCTGGTGAACGCAGCGGCGTATATGCTGACGCAGAAGTTCTTTGACTATACGCCGGTGAGTGCTAACAACGGCCATGCGGAAGTGGGGCTGCCGCAGACGCTCGCGCAGATGACTGATGCGCACGATGTGGTTATCCACCGCGCCGGCAACTGGCTGCAGATTACCACGCCCGACGACCTGGCACGCGCCGAGCGACACATCAGCGCGTTTTTGTAGGTGCTTTATGGACACTTGCTTGCCGCGCAGCACACGCCACTCCTTATGCGCAAGGAGATTACACCGCGCCTTGCTGCGCATTTCGCACGGGAGTGATATACTGGAAGTGTTGTAGGGAAGTATGTAAATAATTTTCAAGTATGTTTGAGAAATTTCTTTCAAAAGTGAGAGGGAGAACAGAGGCAGAGGTTGATATAGTGAGAAGCGAGCACCTTAAGGAAGGCGTCTCACCGATTGTTGCGTGTGTTGAAAATACCGATAGTGAGGAGAGTGTTATTGAAAAATTATCGGACAAACAGCGACAAAAAGCATTCTATGTAAATTATTATGAACCAGCATTTTTTGCAGAAAATAAGGATATTATTACGAATGATGATGGAATCTACTTTATCTCACCTGTTAATGAGCGTGATAAATACTCATTTGACTATAGGAATTGTACGGGCGTCATTGCTGTTGGCATCTCTAAGAGGAATAGGAAAAACATCTCCTTTCTAACGCATCAGCATCCAATTGCACTTCGCAATAGGAATATTCGTCAATTGTTTGTTCGCGGTTTGGCAAAGAGGCTTCAGGAAATCAAAGATCTATCAGAGAAAGG
>JALXES010000118.1:2736-3116 GCA_027069365.1 Candidatus Moraniibacteriota bacterium
TTAGCGATGTGGCGATGTTTATGTAAGCAATAGTTGTTGTGTTGTTTGTGTTGGATGTGGTGTTGTTGTTTATGGTGGAAACTACTTTGCGAGGAGTAGTGAGGATGCTGGCGTGCACCATAGGCATCATGCTCAGTCTTACAACGACTCCATTGCAGATCTCTCTGATATAGTCAATGAGCATTTTCATTTTCGTCCGGTTGTTATTACAGGTCCCAATCGTGTTGGAAACGGTCAAGATGTCTTCTTTGATACGCAGAAGGCGATCAAGGAGGCGGCCCTGTTCGGCACGGCCCACACCGCCGCCAGCAGCCAGGAAGAGAACTTCAGTTACATTCCCAGGGGCTCGGCGATCGGGTATTCCGACAGCCCGGTCTATG
>JALXES010000119.1 GCA_027069365.1 Candidatus Moraniibacteriota bacterium
GACGGTGTTTGTGCCAACGTTTCTCTTGTACGTTCTGGTGATTGTGATACTATGGAAAGTAGGGAAGCGTGTTGTGTACGGCATGGTGACGCGCTATGAGCGACGCCGTAATCGTGCAGAGACAAATAACGCGCGGGGGCTGTAACAAAAGATAAAAACAAAAATAAGGAGGGTGGTTATGCGTATGAAAAAATCACTCTCTTTTGTGGTACTTGTGGAGTTTGTATGCGCGTCGTTTGCCTCCTTTGCGCTGGTGCCGACGGCTAGCGCGGCAAAGATGGCGGATGGAACCGCACAGTGGTCGCCCAGTGATGGCATGACGGTGACGTTTACGCCATCCATGACAATTGCTGCCGGGGAGAAGATTGTGTTGACATTTCCGGCAGAGGCACCTGTAAGCAGTGATTTTCTTTTTTACGCGCCGGGTGACGACCCCGTGCGTGTCTCAGGGCAGAGTTTCGTAAACTTCACGCGTAATGGTACGGATAACAACGTGGAGATTACGGTGTTTGGCGCTGTTGCGGCGGACCAGCCGGTGACAATCACATTGGATACGCGTGTGATTACCGGCTACAACGCAACGGTCTTTGCGCAACAATCTATCGGGATTAATGTCATGTCGGCACAGGGTGCGCCACGCGGGTACGGCGTTGCACTGCTGACCAATGACAACACAACACAGGTCACAGCAACCGTACCGTTGTTTGTGACGCTTGCGGCAAATGACACAACAATGGATCTCGGTACCCTCTCCGTGGCAGCCGTCAAAGACGCCGTGCAAACCTATACAGTCAACTCCAACAATCACACAGGCATTCACGTTTCAGCAGTGACAGATGGTGCGTTGCGTGATGGTGCCGGTAACACGATTGACAATGTCGCGGATGGCGCTGTCAGTGCCGGGGCGGAGGAGTATGGCATTGCCGTGGAGAACACGACCAATGGTATCACAGCCACGGCGCCATTTGATGCCGGTGACCACAGCCTCACAACAACGCCGCAGGATATTGTAAAAAGCACAGGTGTTGTGGCACAGGGGGCATTTGATGTGCGCTACAAAGCAGCAATCAGTGGTGATACAGTTGCCGGTGCCTACAGCCAGACAGTGACAGTAACGGTGGCAACGAATTCATAATACGAGTACACATTGATGCATATGACGCCTCGTGAGAGGCGTTTTTGGTTGCTCTTGTGCGTGCTCTGCGGTAGGATAGAAGGGAAGCATAAGAAACTCATATAGACCATATGGAGCGATACAACCACCAAGAGATTGAGAAAAAGTGGCAAGAGCGCTGGCGCGCGGAGGGGCTCTACGAGGTGCCGGACCGCGTGGATGGCAAGGAGAACTACTACCAACTTGTGGAGTTTCCGTACCCGTCGGGGAATTTGCACGTGGGGCACTGGTACGCGTTCTGCGGGCCCGACATTCACGCGCGGTATATGCGTATGCGCGGAAAGAATGTGCTGTTCCCGATCGGCTTTGACGCGTTCGGCTTGCCGGCGGAGAACGCGGCGATCAAGCGCAACCTCAATCCCGCCGACTGGACCGAGGACAATATCGCGCATATGCGCACGCAGATTGACTCCATGGGCGCGTCGTTTGACCGTAGCCGCGAGGTGGTCACCTGCCGACCGGATTACTACAAGCACACGCAGTGGCTATTTCTGCAGCTCTTCAAAGCGGGGCTTGTAGAGCGGCGCGAGACGCAGGCGAACTGGTGCCCGTCCTGCAAGACTGTGTTGGCGAATGAGCAGGTCGTCGGCGGCGCGTGCGAGCGGTGCGACACGGCGGTACAGAAGAAGACGCTTCCGCAGTGGCAGATTACCATCACGCAGTATGCCGACCGGCTGATTGACGACCTGGATGATTTGGATTGGCCGGAGGAGATTAAAGCCGCGCAGCGCAACTGGATCGGTCGCAGTGACGGCGCGGAGATTGATTTTGCCGTCGCAAACCGTGACGAAAAGATTACCGTCTTCACCACGCGGCCGGACACGCTGTTTGGGGCGACCTATGTGGTGCTTGCACCGGAGCACCCTCTGGTGGCGCAGTGGCTGGATGCCGGTGTGATTGCCACCGCTGACGCCGTGCGCGACTACATCGCGCAGGCCGCGAAGAAAAGCGAGATGGAGCGCACCGCCGAAGGCAAGGAGAAAACCGGCGTGCGGCTGGAGGGTGTGATGGCAATCAATCCGGCAAACGGCGAGCAGATCCCGGTGTTCATTGCCGACTATGTGCTTTCACACTACGGCACCGGCGCAATCATGGCAGTCCCGGCGCACGACCAGCGGGACTTTGATTTTGCCACAAAGTATAATCTGTCAATCAAACAGACCATCTGCCCGAACTACCCGGACCCGATCTGTCCTGTACTGAAGGAGGCATACACCGGTGCCGGGCATATCGTAAATGCGACAGAGGACTTCGTTGGCATGCCGAGCGAGGAGGCGAAGAAAGCGATTACCGAGCATGTTGGCGGGCGCATGACGCGCACCTACCGGCTGCGCGACTGGACGGTCTCGCGCCAGCGCTACTGGGGTTGCCCGATTCCGTTGGTGTACTGTGAGGCGTGTGGCTGGGTGCCGGTGCCGGATGAGCAGCTGCCGGTACAGCTGCCGGCGGTGGAGAACTATCTGCCGAGTGACGACGCTCGTAGTCCGTTGGCAAAAAACGCAGACTTCGTGCACACAACATGCCCGCAGTGCGGCGCCGCCGCCGTGCGCGAGACAGACACCATGGACACATTTGTGGACAGCTCATGGTACTTCCTGCGCTACACGGACCCGCACAACGCCGCACGCTTCGCGTCCCAAGAGCGGCTGCGCGACTGGATGCCGGTGGACTTCTACAGCGGCGGGGCGGAGCATACGACGATGCACCTCTTGTACTCGCGATTCTTCCATAAGGTGCTGTATGACTTGGGGCTGGTGCGCGAGAAGGAGCCGTATGTGAAGCGTCTGAACCGCGGACTGATCCTGGGGCCCGACGGCAACAAGATGTCCAAGTCCAAAGGCAATGTGATTGACCCGGACGACATCGTGCGCGAGCTCGGCGCGGACACGCTGCGACTGTACTTGGCGTTCATCG
>JALXES010000120.1 GCA_027069365.1 Candidatus Moraniibacteriota bacterium
GTCATAATGTTCTTTTAACGCACACAAAACAGTGCGTGCAATGTACCCCCACGACATCGCACCTTCTCTTTGTGTTGCTGATAAATTAGATATTCTCCAAATAACTCTCCCCTATGCGCCACGCGCTGCTACTTCCATCGGCCGTTATGATGCTGTCGTCAATCGTTCCTCACACACACGCCAATCAAGTCCGGCGATAAATGCATCCATGTACGCTGCACGGTCCAACCCGTACTCTGTGATAAACGCATGCTCAAACACATCCATGACAACAATCGGCGCCGCGCCGGCAAGGTGGCCAAGGTCGTGCTCGTTAATCCACGTATTGAAGAGCGTGTCACTCTCACGGTCGTACGCCAGCACCACCCAGCCAATGCCACGCATCGCGCCACATGCGCGGAAGTCTTCTTCCCACTGCGCCACGGAACCAAAAGCCTTCGTCAACCTCTCCACAAGTAACGGCGCGTCAGAGCTGCTTGTGCTATCTTTTGAGAGGTTGCCAAAGTAGAGCTCGTGCAGGCGCATACCGTTGAACTCCCAGCCAAAACGGCGGCGCAACTCTGCAAAACTTGGCGTGCCCTTTGCGGCCTGTGCCATCTGCTCACTGAGCGCGTTGGTGTTGGCAACGTACCCGGCATAGAGTGTGAAGTGCATGTCCAAGAGGGCATCACTGAACCCTGCCAAGCCCTTGAGATGCGAGAAATCTTTTTGTATATATGTCATAGACGTGGGATGTCTCTAGTGTATATTACCTTGTGAAGCGGAATGAAGAGAGTGTCTCTCCACCCCAATCACAGGACAATTCGCACTAGATCTTGCCCACCAAGTCAACACCCGGCGTCAGCGTCTCGTCACCCGGCTTCCAACTTGCCGGACACACCATCCCTTCGTGCTCGCGCACAAACTTCGCCGCCTCCAGCTTGCGCAGCAACTCGGCAGCGCTGCGGCCAATATCATTGTTGTTGACTTCATATGCGGCCAGCTCACCATCCGGATTGATGAGGAATGTGCCGCGCAGTGCGAGACCCTCATCATCAATGTATACGCCAAAGTACTTCGCCAGGTGCCCCGTTGGGTCTGCTGCCATTGGATAAGTAATCTTACCAATTGCCGGTGACTTGTCGTGCCATGCCTTGTGTACAAACGCCGTATCCGTGCTCACACTCACAATCTCCGCATCCAACTCCTGGAACTTTGCATAATTCTCGGCCAGTTCCTCCAGCTCCGTCGGACACACAAACGTGAAGTCCGCCGGATAGAAGAATAGCACAAGCCACTTTCCTTTGAAGTCGGAAATCTTTACACCCTCTTTAATCTCATCATTCTGAAACACAGTAAATGTGAGGTCACTGACCTTCTCGCCAATAACCGGCGCGCGATTGAATGTCTCACCACACTCAAGACAAATATTCATTGCTTCTTCCATAGTGTTTATTTTTTCTCTAGTTACAGCCCCGACACATCCAGTGTCTGCCATGGAGCTCTTCTATCATACCGTGCGCATGCTTCCACGGTCAAGATTATCTAGTGTCATAATAAACAGAAAAACCACAATATATTGTGGTTTTTCTGTTTAGCACTTTATTTGACACAATGCGAATTTTGTGGCACCGCCACCAGCCCTAATCAAAATCACTATCCTTGCACTTCTCTGTCGGTGCGGGCCCTACAATAATTTTTCGATCCTGTTTCTCATACCATTTTTCAATACCTTTCTGCCATGCTCGATACTGCGGGTCCTTTTCAGGATGTTTTGGCATACCGTCCGTAGGATCATCCCTCTTCACATAATGCAGAATTGGGTGTGCATCAATAAACTTACGCCTCTTGACATCTACTTTGTTGCGTTTGCATGCATCAGACTTCAGGCACCAGAGGTTCTTCTTCTTTGAGATACGGCACACTTTCTTTTCCTTCATTGGTGGCACCGTACCATTAATAAGATACCGCCCTTTCTTTTGCACACGACCTTGCTTGTCCTCTTCTCTTCCTCCCTTTTGATTATCGCTTCCATCCGGAAAGTGCTCAATCACCGTACCCTCCAGCGCCTGTGCCATGAACGCATGCCAGATTGGTCCCGCCACAACCGACCCGGCGGCACCGCCACGCATCGGACGGTTGTCATTGTTGCCCACCCACACACCGACGGCCAATGACGGAGTGTACCCCATCGTCCACGCATCGCGATAACTGTTGGTCGTTCCCGTCTTTGCGGCAACCGGGCGCTCATCAAACCGCAGCGGATTGTCCGGCACAAATGCCGGAACGCGATAGTCATTGTTGGACAAAATATTGCTCAGAGCGGCAACGTACTCCTCATCAACGACGCGCGTTCCATCACTATCTTCAAATTTCTCCACAACCGCACCATCCTTATCCTCAATGCGTAGGATACTGACCAGTTCCTTGCGCACACCCATGTTTGCCAGTGTGGCATAGGCGTGTGTGTGGTGGAGCAACTGCACCTCACCACCACCGAGCACGAGTGAGAGTCCGTAGCGCCGTGGATTGTCCAGACCCGTCAGACCAAGTTCCTTTGCTAGCTGTGCCGCATTCTTCACACCCACCAGGTAGAGCGCCTTGACGGCCGGGATATTCAGCGACATCGCCAGTGCGCGCTTGAGTTTTACCGGTCCGCGAAACGACCCATCGTAGTTCTGTGGCTCGTATGGCGTTTCACCATCATCAAAGCGTGTCGGCACGTCATACAGGATTGTGTCCGGCGTGTATCCGCGCCGCAGCATCTCCAGGTAGACGTACGGCTTAAACGATGACCCCGGCTGGCGGAAGCGCAGTGCCACGTTGACTTGCCCATCAATGTCCTTGTTGAAGAAGTCTGCTGATCCTACCATCGCCAGCACCTGGGCAGTTCGTGGATCAATCGCCACCAGCGCCGCATTCTGAGCATTATACTTCGCATTCTTCTGCACACCCTCGCGCACAACATCCTCTGCCAGTTGCTGTTTCTCCCAGTCCAGCGTTGTAATGACACGCAAACCTCGCGTCTGGATTTCCTCCGGCGTGTAGTGGTCCTCCAGATACTCGCGCACGTACATCACAAAGTGCGGCGCATTGATATTCTCACGATTAGCTACAACCTTCTTGAGCGTATCAATCTCTTTGGCACGCTCTGCTTGCTCCTGCGTGATATAACCCAATCGCGCCATTTGGTCCAGCGCGTAGTGCTGCCGTCGCACAAGTGCTTCCAGGCGCTTTGGGTTGGCACTGTAGGGCGAGTACCGTGACGGCTGCTGCGGTAGCGATGCCAAGAGCGCTGCCTCATCTAGGGTCAACTCCCGTGCATGCTTGTCAAAGAACGTCTGTGCCGCCGCCTCAATGCCGTACGCGTTGGAGCCATAGGGAATTTCATTGAGGTAGAGCGAGAGGATTTCGTCTTTGCTGAATTTTCGCTCCAGCTCTAGCGAGAGAATCACCTCTTTGAGCTTGCGCTCATACGTGCGCTCGCTACTCAACAGCGTGTTTTTGATGAGCTGCTGCGTAATCGTTGAGCCGCCGCTGCGCCGCCCGCCAAATAACTGTGGTGCGATCTGTGAGAGTGCCGCGCGGAAGATAGATGTGAACTTTACACCATGGTGTCGGTAAAAATCTTGGTCCTCCAGTGCAATTGTGGCGTAGCGCACAACTGTCGGAATTTCAGTAAAATCAATGACCGTCCGACGTTCCTCGCCGTGGATGTCATACAGCAAGACCGTGCCTGTGCGGTCGTAAATTTTGGTGGACTCCGCCGCCTCGCGCGTGCGCAACTGATCTGCCGGCGGCAAGTCCTTGGCGTAATACCAAAATACACCTCCGGCACCAATAAGCCCCAGCATGCCGCACACCAGTGCACCCACAAACAGCCACCGCCATACGCACCGCGCGATCCCCCTTTTTTTCTTCTTGCTATTGTGTGATGCGCCACGCATCTTGCGCCGCACCACCACGTGCCGTGCTCCCATAGTTTCCCTTATCTCCTATCCCTCTAGTGTACCGCAAAATGCCTAATGTGACTATTGCTCAACCATCACTCCTCTATTGCATTTAGTTCAACATCTGTTATCCCCAACTGGTCAAGTACCCAGATGTGGCGCTCGTTTGTTGGGTCATACTTCCCCACAGAGAAATGCCGCACCTCATCAGAACCCTCAAGTGGTCAAACCATCGCTCATCCTGCACCTTTTCTTGTGTATGCGTTTGAGGGATTTGCTCATGATTCATAGATTTTCAAAACTTATCCCATTGATTCTTTCTTTTGGTTATGCAGATAATCATATCGCACCAGTTGATAGTTGTCACGTATCAATGTGCGAAAGACATCATCGGTAATGAAGACTAACTCTTCTTCGCGCTGTTGGTTATATGGATAGGAACACTGTGCATCGTAGTATCCCGGATGCGTTACCAATTCTGTTACCGCACACGTATTTTCTGCAAGCTGATGCATCAGTTTTTGTGTTCGTGTAGGGTGCCAACTGATGAAGCGGTCCGATGTCGCAATGGCATGGCGCCGCAGCACCGAACGGTCTTCTGCATACCGCGACCGCACCGGCAAATGATGCGCCTGTGCAACAGCGATGACACTGGCAATATTTTCCGGTGCAATATGACAGTGTTGGTGTCCATCAAGATAGTCCGGCAAGCGATCAAATAGTGTGTGAAAATGCTGTACTTGCGCCTCCACATCTTCCACAGTTGCACCGGAAGGTAGCTCCAAATGTACACCGAGTGCAATGTCTCGCGCACAAATCTTTTCCACCTCCACAGACGACCCATACACCATAACAGAAACATTGCGCACAATGCCAGCCGTCACGGCGGCAACAATGCCATTATTAAATCTGGCACTCATGCCGTAATCATCCGCTGTTATAAGAAGGTTCTTCCGATGCATTCCCGCCACTTACGTCACTTACTTGCTGTGCAGCACGCTACCAATTGATGCGGCAAATGCCTCAAAATTGCGCTCTTTTATATCTTCCGTGCCAACAATGTGCAGCAAATCAAATCCCGGCGTCGTATTCATTTCCACCAGAAACGGTCGCCCATTGTCATCAAAGATGAAATCCAATGAATAGTGTGCGTGGGGAAAGGTTTTAAGAGTCTGTGTGATATCACGCGCCATTTCCATTACGCGTGATGGAATGTTTTCATCCGGTACAAGCACGGCGCGCGCCCCTTGGTGAAAATTAGTAAACAATGACCCCTCTGCCGCAATACGTGAAAGCGCATACACAAGTTTGTGGTCCGTATAGATGAGGCGCAAATCAGCAACCTCATCTCGTTGCGAAAATCCGGGGATACCCTTCGTACTAACGATAAATTCTTGCACAATCACGGGATATGGGAGAGACGCGGTGTTGACATCCTTTTTCGCACCGATAAAGATGCCGAACCCCCCGCTGCCATGCAGCGGCTTAATCACCGTTTGACTGCCACTCATCTGCTCCAGCGCAGAGCGCACTTCCGCCGCATTACTGGCAAGAATTGTTGCTGGCATATGTGCGCTGAATAGCATATATTGTGAAAGCTTGTTGTTGGTGATTGTACGAAAGAGCGGATGGTTGTAAATTGGTACCTTCCGCGCTATCGCCATTTTACGATCAAAAAGTTTGTAGTCGTACTTCCCGGCTGTCTTGTCATAAATCGCATCCGGCACAATAGGATTATCAATTTTTATCCATCGTCCATTCTCATATGTCCACGCCTTAGTAAACGCTGTAATCTCATCATCAAACCAGTTAATTGACGCGCGATAAAATTTTATATCATACCTTTCGGCGCGCATATACCAATCTTCAAATGAAAGGCGCGTTTGTTTTGATGCATCACGAAAGGGTACATCCTTGTACCAATCATCTCCATTATAGATTACGACAATATTCTTCATATTTTTTACTATTTACTTACATCCACCAAAAACTTCCCCAGGTTACGCTTGCCGATGATTGCATCATAGCGCAATTTGGAGCGGTCTACAATGTTCACATATGCGGGAACACGCACATCGTCCATCACAAAAAACACTTTCACCACCGGGCGTACCGTGGCGCCGGAAGAAGAGAACACAACGGCGACATCGGCGAGGTTCGGAATGGCGGTGCCGTGTGCGGCCAAAATATCTTTTTTGATTGCCGCTTCATTTTCCGGTATGAGAGTGTACGTATCCAACGGCAGCCGATCAAACGCATCCAGTGTCGCACCGAATCCCAGCTCGCGCGCGAGGGCGCGGTCAATGGATGTGGAGTACGCGCCAGTGTCAATCTTTGCCTTCACCGTCACGCGCTTGTCATCCTTGCCGATGAATGTCACTTCCTCCACCGAGCCGATGACCCGCTTGCCGGAGGTTTGCTCCACAGTTTCCTCAATCTCCCCACCAAAGAGGTCTTTGCCCATGCGAATGCCGCGTGCCGCTGTTTTAATCGTCAGTCCCGCCACGCGCTCCAGACGCTCTTTGAGGCCGGCCATATTGGCAATCTGGATGGAGAGCCCCGGACGCGCATTGAGCTCCAAGAACACCGGTCCACGCTCGCGATCAATCGCCACGTCCGCACCCAGGAACCCCAGTCCACTGGCCTCCTGTGCACGCACGGACATCATCAGGATATCGTCCCAGTATGGTATCTTGATGCCGGAAAGCAACATGCGCGTTCCCGGTGCATAGGTGATGACCTTGCCCTTGCCTTGGATGGCGGTCGTGGTGGTCCCCGTCGCCATGTCAATGCCCACGCCCACGCCGCCAAGTTGCAAGTTTGCCTTGCCGCCGGACTCCCGCGTCGGCAAGCGCAGCATCGCCATGACCGGCACGCGATTGTAGACGATGATGCGGATGTCCGGGATGCCACGATAACTGTACGGCTTAAAGAGCTTCAGGAGTGTCAAGCGCTCTTCAAAGAATGCCACATCCTGCACGCCGGAGAGCGAGAACGCCCCGTCAATGATGTTGCTGATGTGATTGGAGAGGTCCTGCGCTGTGATGACGCCACCACCTGCCGTCACCCAGGCGTTGTCCATGCCTTTTTTGCGCGCAAACACCACAATGATGCCGCCGCCACCAAATCCGCGGTTGGGTTTCAGGACAAATGAATCCGGTAGCGTCGACCAGTCAAATGCCTCCAGTTCCTCGTGCGTGGCAATCTGTGCGATGAGGCGCGGCACCGGCACACCAGCCGCGCCAAGCACCTCTTTACTCAGAATTTTGTCATCAGCAATTGCGCGCGCGTTCTTGAGGTTTAGTGGTCGGACATACTCAAGGTTGCGCGCGTTCATGCCGAGAATTTTATGCGCTTGTGCTAAAATCTCCATCATACTATTTCATCCGTGTCAGCACATCACGAAAGCGTATATACTCCGCAACACGTAACCCCGTCCACTTGCCCAGTAGCACGTTGACGGGAATGACTAGGAGTACACTGAATGGATGCGCAAAGACAACGTTCTGCACCGTCTGCGATGACAGCAGCGCGTAGCCACACAGCGCCACCACAAATGTCTCCAGCGCAAGGAGCAGCGCTGTCTTGGTGCCTTTTTCAATTTGCACCGCCACAAACTTCTCTGCAATCACCACCAGCACAATGAGCGGAAAGACGTAGACCGTCGCGAAACCCGTACGCTGCAGCGCCGCGCCCAGCGCCAAAATCCCCAGCACCGTGAACGACAGCAGCGTCATCGTAATGGCCACGCGCGGCAGATAGAGCAGGCGCACCTTCTTGAGTACCACACGCATCCCCATGCCGATGGCAATGACGGCGATGTAGATGGCAATGCCGTAGCGCAGGTCATAGAACATCGCCCAGAGGTCAAAGCCCTCGTAGCGCGCATCAGAAATCATAAAAAACACCAGCGCAATGATGGACGGTGTATAGATACCAAACGCCTTCACGCCAATAACTTGGCGGAAGAACGCAATCAACGTCGCCACGAGAGGAAAGATGAGCAGCAGCGCAATCGTCTGGTCCGGAATACCGAGGCCGACAATCATGCTATTAATCCATGGGCTCATAGTGATGGAGTATTAAAATGAAAAATCCCTCTTTAGAGCATAGCAAACTTTTACCCAAAAATCTATGCGCTGCGCATCACGCGACTGGCACTGTGGCAAAATGCTACCGCCAGCGCGTCCGCCGCATCATCCGGCTGCGGGATGCTCTTCAAGCCGTAAATCCGCACCACCATCTCCTGCACCTGCCGCTTGTCCGCGCGTCCGTTGCCGGTGACCGCCTGCTTGATCTGCAGCGGCGTGTACTCACCAATCACCAAGCCGTGCTGCTGCGCTGCGAGGAGCGCCACGCCGCGCGCTTGCGCCACTGTGATGATTGTTTTTTGGTTCTTGAAGTAGAAGAGTTGCTCAATGCCAACTTCCTGCGGCCGATACTGCGCGATAAGGTCGCAGAGATCCTGCGCAATCTCCACGAGGCGCTCGGCATCCGTGCGGTCTTTGTGTGTGGTGATGCACCCGTGTGCTACGTGCGCCACGCGCCCGCCACCGGCGTCATCAATCACCGCCCAGCCAACGATTGCCGTCCCCGGATCAATACCCAGAATCCGCACCGGTTGCACCATACCCTTACGCGACATTATCAAAAATCTCCTGCACATCGTCCACGTCATCCAGCGCTTCCGCGAGCTTCTCGTACGCGGCGCGGTCCGCTTCCGCGAGTACCACCGGCTGCGTCGGCACATAGGCGATGCGCATCTCACGCACCGTCACGCCGGCATCCTCCAGTGCGCTGCGCACCGCGTGCACGTCACTGACCGCCGTAGTCGCCACTACCGCCCCATCCTCCTGCACCTCCACATCCTCGGCACCGGCGTCAATTGCCGCAAGCTCCAGATCATCCGCATCCGCGCCCTCCAGCGCCAGCTGCCCCACGTGCCGAAACTGAAACGCCACGCCGCCACCGGAAACAAACTTCCCGCCGTTCTTCTTGAGTGCTGTCTTGACGTCTGTCAGTGCACGGTTGGTGTTGTCTGTCGCGCACACGACCATCATCGCACTACCACCGGGACCCATCGCCTCGTAGACCACTTCCTCTATGCGCGCACCCTCCGCCGCCTCACCGGTGCCGCGCTTAATCGCTCGCTGGATATTGTCCTTGGGCATATTGACCGCGCGCGCCTTCTCAATCGCCATCTTGAGTGCCGCATTCATCTCCGGGTCGCCGCCACCGCTTTGTGCTGCCAGCGTAATCTCCCGCGCCGCCACCGTAAACACCTTTGCGCGCTTGGCGTCCGTCGCCGCCTTTTTGTGCTTAATACTTGACCATTTATTGTGTCCGGACATAGTTCTTTCCGCCAATATCTTACCCCTCCATCATACCCCAAAAGCGCAAAGTTTCAAACAAAAACGACGAGCACAACAGCATTTGACAGATGTCATCCTGAGCTTATCTTATGACCTCGCTTCATTCTCCACACTTTCTTAGCGCTTCAGTCCCAGCACGTCATCCATGGATTCACCCAGACCGGTGAGCGCGAGTGTGACAACTGCCGGATGGGGTGTGATGCCACGCAGAGCTGCGCGGTTGATCGTGACGCGTGTGAGATCGTCGTGCTGCGCGTGCGTCGCGGCTGCGACGGTTTGGGTTGCGCGCGCGAGAAGTGCGTTGAGCCACAGCGCGATGCGCGTGCGCCATGACTGCGCACCCGTGTCTGTGCGCACAACCGATGCGCCGCGCACGTCCGACGCACGAGCGTCTTTTTCTTGCTCTGCCGGAACGCCAAATTCATTGCGCCACGCCTGCGCGATGATGGCACGCACTGTTGCTGCATCCGGAGACGTCTTTACCACATGCTTTTGCGATTTTTTCTTTGCTTTTTTTGCCGGTACGTGCGAGAGGTCCCACACCCAGCCGCCACCGTCACGCTTCGTGCGCTTGCGGTAGACGGCATTATCCGGAATGCTCTTGTGCCCTTCCGGCACGTCGTACGTTACGCGGTGTGCCACGCTCCCGTCCGGACGACGCACTTCCAGCACGCCGCCGCTATTGGGCAATGTTATCGCCGCGTCGTCCGCTGTTACGCGCCACTTCTCTCCGGCGCGGAGCTTCTTTTTTGTGTCAATGCGCAGAGGGTGGTTGACGAGTGTCTTTGTATTGCTACCTGTGGCAATACTCCAGCCGGCAAGTCGTATCGTTTTGTGTGTGGTGTTTTGGAGGAGGATGTATTCTTTCTTGGTGTC
>JALXES010000121.1 GCA_027069365.1 Candidatus Moraniibacteriota bacterium
ATGAACGGCGTGTGTACAAACAACGTGCGTGCGTTGCGCCAGCACAACAGCTTGACACAGAAGGAGCTGGCGGAGGCGGTGGGCGTGACGCGCCAGACGATTATTGCGATTGAACGTGGGAACTACACACCGAGTGTAGCGCTCGCGCTTAAGATTGCACGTGTGTTTGACGTGCCGTGTGAAAAAATTTTTATCCTAGATGCGTATGAAGATTAAGTGTTTATCAGAAACATCAATGCTCATGGCACTGGTGGTTGTGATTGCGCTGTGCCTCGTGCCGGTGTGTCGTTCCGGCATGATTGGCATGGCGTTGCATGGTTTGCTCATTGTCATCTTTGGTGCATTTGCGGCGTTTTTTTGGCGCGAGACGCCGGATGACGAGCGTGATATCACACACCAGATGTTTGCCGGGCGCGTGGCGTTCTTTGTGAGCATGACGCTGCTGTTGGGATGGATGCTGTGGCAGCTCTACGTGATGCGTGCGGTTGACCCGGTGTTGGCAGCAATCATCATTGTGACAATCCTCGCCAAGATTATTGCTCACAGTTACAGCCAACGATACTGTTAGAGACACACGACATTCTCCGGCAGCCCGCGTTGTTCAACGCGGGTTGTCTTTGACAAAAGGGCGCGCACATAGTACCCTAAAAGAGGAATAATCAGTGATTGCTGTTGATGTCTGTATGGGAATTGGTGTGACTATGATGCGTATTTTTGCTGTTATACATGCCGGTGGAGCGCATGCTCTGAAACAAACACGCCACATGAAATAGTGGTGCTTTTGTCGTTTCACACAATTGCATACAGGCGGGGACGGTTTACAAAACTATGATACAAGGAACGATTATCGCCGGCGCGGTGGCGCTTGGTGTTGGTGTGGGCTATGTGCTGCGCCATATCTTGGCCAAGAACTCTGCAAACGCTGCAGAGGCAAAGGCGCAGAGAATTCTGGAAAACGCGCGCAAGAAGGCCAAAGAGGATGAGCTGGCTGCCAAAGACAAGGCAGTGCAGATTGTGGAGCAGGCGCAGAAAGTGGCGCGTGATGAAGAACGGCAGGTACGCGAGATGCAGAAGCGGTTGGAAAAGCGCGAGAGCATCCTGGACAATCGTATGGAGGAAGTGGATCGCGAGCGCGAGGATGTCAAGGCGGCTGCCGACAAGGTGCGTGCTGCGCGCAAGAAGGTGGAAGAGGCGCGTGCAGAGGCTACGGCGCGCTTGGAGAAGATTGCCGGTCTCTCACAGGAGCAGGCAAAGATGGTGCTGATGCAGCTCACAGAAGAGCAGTACCGTGGAGACTTTGCGCAGCGTATCACCAAGGTAACGCGCGAAGAAGAAGATGTGTTGCGTGAGAAAGCCAATATGCTCATGGCGCAGGCGATTCAGAAGTATGCGCGTTCGCATGCAGCGGAGGCGCTGACGACAACGGTGACGATTCCATCAGAGGAAATCAAGGGCAAGATTATCGGTAAGGAGGGACGCAACATTCGCGTCTTTGAACGACTGACCGGTGTGGAGGTGGTGATTGATGACACGCCGGATAGCGTGGTGCTCAGTGCCTTTGATCCCATCCGGCGGGAGACGGCACGTGTGTGTCTGGAGAAGTTAATTGAAGACGGGCGCATTCATCCGGCAAAAATTGAGGAGGCATTTGCTGATGCGGAAAAAGAGATTGACGCACGCATCCGTGAGGCGGGCGAGGCGGCGGCCTATGAGGCTGGTGTGCATGGGTTGGACCCTAAGCTGCTCTACATTCTCGGGCGGCTGCGCTACCGCACGAGTTACAAGCAGAACGTCCTGCTGCACTCACTGGAAGTGTCGTACATTGCCGCTACACTGGCACAGGAGATGGGTCTGGACGTCAAGGTAGCGCGCATGGGTGGATTGCTGCACGACATCGGCAAGGCGCTCTCGCACGAGGTGCAAGGCACGCACGTAAACATCGGCATCAAGATCCTCAAGAAGTTTGGTATTGATGAAAAGGTGATTGATGCGATGAAGTCGCACCACGAGGAGTACCCGTACGCATCGGCGGAGGCGTACCTCGTGACGGCGGCGGATGCCATCAGTGCCGCGCGTCCCGGTGCGCGCAAAGACACTGTGGAGAACTACATCAAGCGTATGGAGGAGCTGGAGGAGTTGGTCAATTCGTTTGACGCGGTAGACAAGTGCTTTGCCATTCAGGCCGGCCGTGAGGTGCGCATCTTTGTGCGCCCGGATGAGGTGGACGACTTGGGCGCGATGAAGTTGGCGCGTAGTGTGGCAAAGAAGATTGAAGAGGATCTCACGTACCCGGGCGAGATCAAGGTCAATGTGTTGCGTGAGAAGCGCAGTGTGGAATATGCGAAGTAAGCATGCGCAAACCCTTGCACATAAGCCAAAAACCGTATAGACTACCTTTGTAGGGGAAATTTATCCTAAACTAGAAAGGATGGTGACATTATGGAAAACGTAACAAAAGCACACATCGTCGCGGCAGTTGCAGACAAGACCGGTCTGTCAAAGAAAGATGCGGAAGCAGCAGTGGAAGCATTGATTGACACAATCACGACACAGTTGCAACGCGGTAACAAAGTCACGCTGACAGGTTTTGGTGCATTCAAAACATCAGCACGTGCCGCACGTCAGGGTGTGAACCCAAAGACTGGCGAGAAGATTAGTATCCCGGCAATGACGGTACCGAAGTTTACAGCTGGCAAAGCCCTCAAAGATGCTGTAAAATAGAGATGTAGTTGGTGCACTGTGCACAAACTACCAAAAACAAAAGATAGAACAAAAACTGCGCATCTGTCGCAGTTTTTGTTTGGCGGATGTGTTGGGCTGCGCAGAGCCCTTGCAAATTGTGGATTTTTGGGTACAATAGGTGTATTGCCGGTAGAGCATCGGCAAGAGTGCGACGGAGCATAGTGTCAACGGCTAGCACGAATGGTTTGGGACCATTTAGATCGGGTTCGAATCCCGATGCTCCGACTGATAAGGAGGAACATAGCACGCCAACTGCTTGGCGTGCGTCGGGATGAGAAGGGCGCGGCGATGTCACGGACCGCAGCGCCCCGGCCCGAAGGGGAATCCCGATG
>JALXES010000122.1 GCA_027069365.1 Candidatus Moraniibacteriota bacterium
ATTAGCACTCTCTTGACGGGAGTGCTAATTTGCATATAATGGAAGTAGATAAGAAATTATCGCTAAAAACACTAAAACATTAACGCACAAAACTATGTCAAAGATTTTAGGAATTGACTTGGGAACCACAAACTCTGCAATGGCAGTGGTGGAGGGCGGTAAGCCGGAGATTGTGGAGAACAAAGAAGGGCAGCGCACGACGCCGTCCATGGTGGCGGTCAACAAGGCTGGTGAGCGCTTGGTGGGCCTGCTGGCAAAGCGCCAGGCGGTAACCAACCCGAAGGACACGCTCTTTAGCGTGAAGCGTCTGATTGGGCGCACGTTTGACGACCCGGAGGTGCAGGAAGACATCAAGTTGTTTCCGTTTGAAGTGAAAAAGGCGAAGAACGGCGGCATCAATGTGGTGATGGGCGGCAAGGAGTACACGCCGCAGGAGATCAGCGCGATGATTCTGGGCAAACTCAAGAGCGATGCAGAGGAGAAGTTGGGCGTGAAGATTGAGGAGGCGGTGATTACCGTGCCGGCGTACTTTGATGATGCGCAGCGCAAGGCGACCAAAGAAGCGGGCGAGATTGCGGGACTGAAGGTGCGCCGCATTATCAACGAGCCGACGGCGGCGGCGCTGGCGTATGGGTTTAACAAGAAGAACGAGGAGAAGATCGTCGTGTACGACCTTGGTGGTGGAACATTTGACGTGTCCGTGCTGGAAGTTGGCGGCGATACAGTGGAAGTGAAGTCGACGCACGGTGATACGCACTTGGGCGGCGATGACTTTGATCAGGTGCTCATCAACTACATCCTGGAGGAATTCAAGAAAACAGAGGGCATTGATCTCTCCCAGCAGAACGACGCACTCCAGCGCATCAAGGAAGCGGCGGAGAAGGCAAAGATTGAGCTGTCCACCGCGCAGGAGACGGAGATCAACCAGCCATTTATCACCGCAGATGAAAACGGTCCGAAACACCTGGTGATGAAGGTGACGCGCGCGAAGTACGAGAGTCTGATTGCCGACCTTGTCAAAAAGACGCTCGGTCCGGTGGAGGCAGCGCTCAAGGAGGCGGGTCTGACAAAGAGTGATATCAACGAGATTATCCTCGTAGGTGGGATGACGCGTACGCCGGCAATCATCAAGGCCGTAGAGGAGTACTTTGGCAAGAAGCCAAACATCACCGTGAACCCAGACGAGGTAGTGGCGCTGGGCGCGGCAATCCAGGGCGGCGTGCTGCAGGGCGATGTCAAGGACGTGCTCCTGCTGGATGTCACACCGCTGACGCTGGGCATTGAGACGATGGGTGGCGTTGCGACACCGCTGATTGAGAAGAACACGACAATCCCGGCAAAGAAGACACAGATTTTCTCCACAGCGGTAGACAACCAGCCGAGCGTGGAAATCCACGTCGTGCAGGGCGAGCGCCAGATGGCGGCAGACAACAAGACACTGGGACGCTTTGTGCTGGACGGCATCGCACCGGCACCGCGCGGCGTGCCGCAAATTGAGGTAACGTTTGACATTGACGCCAACGGCATCCTCAATGTCTCCGCCAAGGACAAGGCAACCGGCAAGGAACAGTCTATTCGCATCGAAGCATCCAGTGGACTGACCGAAGAAGAGATTGAGCGCATGAAGAAAGATGCCGAAGCGCACGCTGAGGAAGACAAGAAGAAGAAAGAGCTCGTAGAGGCGCGCAATATGGCGGACACACTCATCTTCTCCACCGAAAAAGCACTCAAGGACGCCGGCGACAAAATCACCGACGACGAGAAAAAGCCGGTAGAGGAAAAGATGAATGCGCTCAAGGACGTCCTGAAGAAAGACGACGCGACACTGGAGGAGATCAAGAAGGCGACAGAGGAGTTCTCCACCGCAGCGCAAACCATCGGCGAGAAACTGATGAAAGCCGCGCAAGAGGCCGAAGCGGCAAAGGGCGCGAACGCCGGCACAGCGGCCGCTGACACCGGCACCACCGACGCCCCCAAAGACGCCGAGGTAGAGGACGCACCAGCCGACAAAAAATCTGACGACACAAAGTCTGATGACACAAAAGACGAGAAGTAAATTCTCACACACCACACACCGAGCCCAGCGCTCGGTGTGTAGGTTATAATGGAAGTGTAACTCATTTTGTATTGTTTGCTTATGTTGCAATCTTTCGAAAAAAATGATGTTCTCAATAGGAAGGATGGTGTTAAAAAGACTATTGAACAGGAGCTGTTTACAACAGAAGATGAATATTCCATATCATATAATTCTTTCAAAAAGGATTTCTATAGTGATGACTATGAAAAGTTTGATACTATTATAGAGCGACTTATTGCAGAGAAAGAGTTTGCTACAATCAGTGATTATGCACAGAGACTTCTGGTTGATGCTGGTGTAACAGAGGCGAACGGTTTAGATGTTGTGGATCCTGTTGTGGCGCTAGCACTTACTGAAGCTGTGAATTTGGCTGCGAAAGAAGTAGATTACACATTTTATCGTATTAAGCCGGCGATGATTATTGCCGCATGGAAGACTGGTGCACAGTTTGGATTCAATAATGACGATGGGACGTATTCCCTTTTTCATACTGATATTGGCACAGCATCATTTCACGATCCCGATGGTGAAGTTGAGTGGCTTGTGGAAAGTGTGCTTGGGGAAGATATTCCGCAATGGCCGTATGAGTGGAGCGGTATTTATCGTCAAGATCAGGCCTTTGATATCCTCCAAGATTTGAAAAATACAGAAGGACTGATTGCTGAGATGATTCGCAGTACAACGCCAGTGGAGTTGAAGGGTTCTGGAATAGAATTTCATGATCATACCGATGGGGATGTACATGATAGCTTGGAAGAGTATTATGGCGCTGGTGCGCTACAAGTAAAATTGCGCGACGCAATACTGACATCAGAGCGTAAGGCGCTGGATACTCTTTTGGAACAACTGTCCGAGAGAAAGAGGAACCCATAGTTGTAAATAGAATGAAAGAGTATCTCTTACATAAGAGTCGTATCCTTTCAATAGTGAAATGACTAATGAAAATACTTTTGCAAGGATGACGATGTGGTATCACATTCGCGTTGGTGATGATTTTGCCGTGCGAGTAGTGGAGGTTATGGACAAAATAAAAAGGGCTCCTTAGGCACCACCACCGTTCGGATCCCTTTTCGTCTTAATCTACCATAATGTTACTACGGATTACTGTATGTGTCAATCACATATCGTGAATCGCCCTTTCAGGCAGATTACATTTGCATACGACCTCCACAAAGACGTGGAGAATATTGTGCGTGCGGCGCAGTCGGTGAACAACCCGGCGCCGACGCGGTTGTGGCGCGCTATTACAGCGCAGTGTGGAGAGCGGCCAACTACTGAGGAAATTGCGGCGTTTGTCCGTGCGCAGGATGCGAGGGAGTCAGTGGATTGGCGTGCGCTGTGCGGTGATATGCAGGCACAGTGGGACAGGGTTGAAGCGATGTTTGTGGAGCGTGCGCAGAGGATTTTTGGTATTGCATTGCCACACACCGTGACGGCATACATTACGCACGATCAGCGGTGTACATACACTATTGTGCAGCACTATTTCTTTGTATCGGCAACGGCGTCGTCTGTGCGACTTATCGTAATGCACGAGCTCTTCCACTTTTACACATGGTATGCGTACGGCAGGGATGCGACGGCGCGCGGTTTGCCGCAGGGCGCATATAATGACATCAAGGAAGCGCTGACAGTGTTGCTTAATGAAGAATTTTCAGATTTACTGGATGGTGCGATAGACCGTGGCTACCCACAGCATGCTGCACTGCGCGCACACATACTCACCGCGTGGCGCGCGACACGGAGTTTGCAGCGCGTGATTGATGTGGCGGTGACAAGTTCTTGCGACGATTGACAGATAAGGTAAATCGTTCTACAATGGTGGTACATTCGGGATTTTCCCGCGACCCCGCCCCACAAAGGCGGGGAATATTTTTTATAGGTATAATTTTGTAAAGCCGTCCTTGATTTTTTGCTGGTCGGCTCTGCTGAGCGTTCCGAGCTTGGATGTAATCCTGCGATAGTCAATCGCCCGTGCTTGCTGGAGGCAGGCGTTCATATTTCTGCCTTTGTGTGTAAAGAAAACATACCATGAGCCTCTTTTCTTTGTTGGTGGTGGGGATGACAAGCGGCCTCTGTCATCCTGGACGCATTTCAGAATCTCGTTGTTTTTAGTCCGGAATCCTGAGATGAGCCCAGGGTGACAACCTTTTGTATTCGGGACCCTGAATCAAACTCAGGGTGACAGTTCTTTTTTGTATTGTACTGCAAGGCGATTTTAGTGCTATGCTGGAAATAGTTTCTTAGCAATGAGAGAGGATATAATCATGATGTCAGCTATCATATTGTTTGTTGGCGGGATGGTGAGCATGTCTTTGCTTATCATTTCCATGCGCATCGTGCGTGCGTCGCCGGAGAAGTATCAGCGCGTGCGTGATGTTCTTGTCACAGGGAAATGTGACAAGTGGGTGCCCTACACACGAACAGTGTTGTTTATAAAGAACGGCAGGTGGCATGCGCGGTGCGTGCCAACGCTTGCAACACTGCGCTGGCTGTGGTCATAGCGTAGATTATTTAGCAAACAAAAAACCGCATGCGAAGGAATGCATGCGGTTTTCTTTATGGCGTGCAGCGTTTGGCTGTGGCCCTAAGCGTCTGTGCGCTTGGTGCGGCGGCGCAGAGCAAAGAGTGTGGTGAGGCCTGCCGCTCCGGCAGCACCCATTGCTGCATAGAGGCCGGCGCCGGTGTTGGGTGCGTAGCCGTAAATGTAGGCAAAGTCGGCTTTGGTGTGTTTGTCATGGTCGCCGTCAATCCATACGCGCGTGCGGTTGTCATAGCGCCCATCCGGATCATATGACTGATAGCGCTTGCCAACGTCCTCTGTCTTGACAGTGACAACATAGGACCCTTCGCAAATGGTCTTGAACTTGTAGTAGCCGTTCTCATCGGTCCATGTTTCGTAGTGCTTGTTGCCCTGATAGAGCCAGACGCGCACATTCGGGATGCCCGGCTCATCAGGCTGCTGGATGCCGTCCTGATTGTGATCCTCCCAAATGCGATTGCCAATGGAGCCTTTGCACTTCTTGGCATAGGCGTGTGGCGCGCTGAACGCCGTGATGGCAATCGCACAAACAAACGCCAGGGTGAGTACTTTTCTCATAAATCTCCGTTGCTAGTGGATAAATGTTCACTCTCCACAGAGAATGGAACATGTGATTATAGGATAGATGGAACTTTTTGTCAATGCCTCCGCTATGCGGTGTGTGGTATAATGCACGCAGAGACATAACGCTCTTCCTATGACACACAGAGAACACACACCGTCGGTCGGTATTGCGGCGCTCAAGATTGCGCTGGTGGCAAGCCGTGAGCATCGCGCATATGTTGATGAACTCGTGCGTGCTGCCGTGCAGACGTTGACGCAGCAGCAGATTGACAAGGAGCAGATTCGCATGATGTGGGCACCGTCGGCGTTTCAGTTGCCACTGGTGGCAAAGTCTATCGCCGAGTCGCATGACTTTGACGGCGTGATTGTGCTTGGAACGCTTGCCAAGGATGCGACGGACCGCTACTTCTTTGAGGGCGCGGAAGTCTATCGTGCACTGATGGATGTGATGATGAACTTTGGTATTCCGATGAGTGTGGGTATTGCGAGTGGGGAGCGCCTTGCTGATGTCAAACATGCTGTGCGCGCAAAGGCTGAGAAAAATGTTGGCGCACGTGCGGCGCGTGACCTGATAGACATTCTTACGACGTAGCCGCACGACCATGAACATTGCTATCCAAGCGGCAGACCTTGACCACGCACGCATTGATGGGACGCGCGTGTATATTAAAGAACTCCTCGCACGTTTTGGCGCACAGGCGCCACAGCACGACTTCCACCTCTACCATCGTCACGCATGGAACCCCGAGCTTGCGCCGCCACGCTTCCCAAACTACCATGAGCATACACTTGCCGCGCCGGCGTACTGGACGCAAACGCGCTTCTTGGTGGAGATGTTCCGCGCACGACCGGATGTGCTGTGGATGCCAATGCAGTCGCTGCCGTTCGTGCGTCCGCGTGACATGCGCACGGTGGTGACCATTCATGACCTGGCGTTCAAAATTTTCCCGTCATCCTTTCCGGCACGTGATCGCCGGCGTCTCAATCTCTTCACGGATTTTGCCGTGCGACATGCTGATGCGTTGATTGCGGTGTCTCATGCGACAAAAAACGACCTCCTCACATTCTATCCATCCGTTGCGCCGGAGAACATCACTGTCGTGCATCACGGCTTCAGCACGCAGATGTTCGCCCAGCCGGTCACGGCACAAGAACACGCCGGTGTGCGTGAGAAGTATGGTATTACAGCGGCGCCATACATCCTCTATGTCGGTGCGCTGCAACCACGCAAAAATCTCGTGACGCTTGTGCGGGCGTTTGAGCGGTATGCGGCGGCCAACAGCGAGGTGCAGCTGGTGCTGGCCGGTGGCAAGGGGTGGATGTGGGAGCCGCTCATGACAGCCGTCCAGCAGAGCCCCTATCGCGCACGGATTGTGCTGACCGGACGTGTGTCGTTTGCAGATTTGCGTGTGCTGTACGCCGATGCGCGTGTCTTTGCGTTCCCGTCACTGTACGAGGGGTTTGGTATCCCGCTGCTGGAGGCGTTTGCTGCCGGCGTGCCGGTGGTGACAGCAGACAACTCCAGCTTGCCGGAGGTGGCGGGCGGTGCGTCATTTGATGATGGTGCGGCGGCACTGATGTGTGATGCTGGGGACGTGGGCACTCTTGCAGCGCACCTGCAACATGCTGTAGAGGATGAAGCGGTGCGCACAGAGCTCATCGCACGCGGTCGTGCACGCTTGGGACACTTCTCGTGGGACACGTGTGCACGGCAGACTCTTGCAATTTTTGAAAATCTGTGATGTAGTGAAAGTGGTTTTCTTGAAAAAAGAGGAGAGAAAGATGAAAGCGAAAAAAATCTCAACGCTCACTCTGTTTCGGGTGGCAATCTTCGCAACAGCGATGCTTTCGTTGGTGGCGGTGGTTTCGGCCGTTCTCCCCAGGTGGGCGCATCTGAGTATAGTGGCGGTCATGTCCCTCGTCATTACCTGGGCGTTGCTGCGTCTCATGGATGAAGTGCAGCAGCTTGAGCGGTCAATTTATCGCGCCAGGGAGGGTTTGCGAAGGGAAGAGGGAATACTTCAGGGGAGGATAGTATAGAGCATACACGTGCCAAAAAGACGCGCCAACCGCATGCCGGTTGGCGCTTTTGTTTTGGCCGGTAGAGGCGATGTTCATGGTGTAGATGATGTGCGCTATGTGCGCTTGCATTCTTGCGGGGCAGATGGCTCTGTGTAAGCAGCGCGCAGGAGTTGAGCGGTGAGCGCAGCAACAAGGAGAAGGATGGCGACTATCTCCCACCACGTAAAGGAGTACATCGTGGCGGCGGTGAGGGTGAGAGTGCTGATGAGCACGAGTACTGCCGTGCGACGGCGCATGTGGTGTCGCTCACCGTCGTGGCGCAGGGAGTCTGGGGCAAAGACACTTATGAGTCCGAGAAGGAGCGCCAGCGCAAACACAAATGTGCCGAGTGCAACAAAGCGTGTCAAGAAGCCCGGCAGGACAACATCCGCCACAAGGACAATGCCAAAGGCGAGGAGGGTGAGCGCATAGGCATCATAGAGAAGTTTGAGGAAAATGTTTTTCATAAGCCGGGTGTATAGTGCTGGATGAGGCGGTACGTAATGCGCCCGAGAGATGCGCGGACGGTCTCTGCGGAGTGTGCGGCATCCAAGCGCACAGCCACATAGGCGAGCGCGTCGGGTGTCAGGCCGCGCACGGTGAAGCGGATGTCCGCGCCGGGCGCGGTCAGCGCACGCAGGTCCAGTGTGCACGTGAGCGTGCGCGCACGGAAAGCGCGTGGCGTGAGCGTGCAGGTGGCTTCTTGTGCGACGCTTGCGGTGAAGTCTGCATCAACGATGGGTGTTGTTGGTGCAAGCGTGTTGGGGGCAACGCGCACGAGCGCCGGTGCGTGATCGGTGGTCTGTGTGAGGCGGTAGAGCGTGCCGTCGGTACGATCACGAAAGACCGTGCCCATCGGGTGCATGTCGCGCGGTGTGAACATGCGGCCCATCGGCACACCGGCCACGTCGTTCCCGGTGATGTCGTGGCGCACGCTGTCAAATGACCACCCCTTGGCGGTAAATGTGCGTACGTTATCAATGGCGCGCAGTGCCGGATGCCATGTGCGTTTCTTGGTGTCGTAGATGTAGTCAACAGTAAAGATGCCGTCGCGGTAGGTAAAGAGTTCGCCGAGCGCCGGCGTGTGGTTGGTAATGGTGGCGGTAAGTGCCGGTGGCATGACAGGTGCCGCAAAGAGCGCGTCGTAGCCTCTGTGTGCCGTGAGCGTATACGTGGCATCGCGCGGCACATCATCGGTCAGGGTCAACGTGACGGTCGCGGAGGTGTAGGTGCCTAGCATATTTGCGCTAAACGCCGTCCCGCCGTCAGCGGTCCATACGGGTGCGTTCATCGTATTTGCCGCCATGCGCGGGTGCGCAACGTCAAAGAAATAGTATGCGGAGGGGAAGAGGATGCGCAGTGCCACAACGACGCCGGCGGCGCAAAACCCTGCAAGAAGCACGCCACGCAGAATGGTGTAGAGGGTGCGCTGGCGACGTGTCAGTGTGATGGACGGTGTAAGATCACGCATAGCAGTGTGTTAGTGACGAACGTGGAAGATGACGATAGGCGTTGTGACGGTGTCACGCGTGGGGAAGCGCCAGAGGGCGGTGTGCGGCGGGTGCGTCAGGCGTGTTGTCGTCATGGTCAGGTGTGCGCGCTGCGCGAGGCGCTGCCCCAGTGCGTCCGTGTAGCGACGCGCCGCATCAGCGGAGGTGATGAGGAAGACGTCGCGGAATGCCGAGAAGTCCACACGCGTGAAATCTGCGGGATTGAAGATGTATGCAGCATTCTTGTGTTCGCGTGCGCGCAGGGGACCCGAGAGCAGCGCAAAGCCGTTGCCACTCACACTGGCATCAACCAGAAGTGCATCATCACGCGTGAATTGCGCACCGAGCGCCTGCGTTTGCTGCAGGAGCTGCCGGTTTTCGCTAAAGGGGAGAAACGTCGCGTACGCCGGGAGAGAAAGCGCTATCAAGCCGACGGTGAGGAGTGTCATAGTACGTCGCGAGGAGCGCAGAATAAAGAGGATGCTGTAGAGCATGCCGATCGGCAACAGCGCAAAGCTCATCCGCCGCAACATCCACGGTGCGTCAGGACTGATGTGCGGGTTAATGAGGTAGACCACAAGCGGTGCAGTGACAAATGCCGGCAGAAGTGCGGTGTAGCGTCCTGTGCGCCAGAGTGTGTACACGCCATACGCACCAACAAACAGAAACGGCAGGATCCCATAGGAGAGGTACTCCGTGTAACGCGTGATGAGATTGCTGAAGAAGGACGCTGAGGCACCGCCTGCGTCACCGGATGGCAGGAGCGCTTTGGCGATGCTCTTGTAGAAGTTTGGTGTCTGCGCAAACACGAGCGCCAGCGCAAAGAGCAGTCCGACGGCGGGTGCAAAGAGGTGCGAGGTCAGGCGTGTGCGCAGATAGGCAAAGGTGCGCGGGTGCAGCAAGAGCCCAAAAAACAGAAACGCCACCAGGACAATGCCTTCAATACGTGTGAATGTCAGCAGCGCACCGGTCAGCAGGGCTGTCCAGAAGTGGAGGCGCGCGCGTGACAGCGAGTTGTGCGCATGGTGCACAAACAGTACAGCCTGCAGAAGCATGAAGAAGATGAGAAACTGTGCGAGGTTTTCGCTGAGCGTGTGCTTGAAAAACCACATCAGCGGAAAGCTCGTCAGTAGAAACGTCAGCGCCAGATGTCTGCTGCCAATGCGCGCACTCTTCTTGCGCGTCACGTGTGCCGCGAGGTGCTGCGCCAGCACCACAAACGACAGCGCGAACAGAACAAACAGAATGGCATTTGCAAGTGTGAAGCCATAAACACCAAAGATGCTGTAGAACACGGCAAGGTAGGCGATATACGGAATGGGGAACTGTGGCGTCAGTGCGCCGTCGGCGGTGTAGAAGAAGCCGGGGAAGTTCAGCGCGCGCCCCTCGCCGTAGTAGCCA
>JALXES010000123.1 GCA_027069365.1 Candidatus Moraniibacteriota bacterium
CGCTTGAGGCGCTCAAAGTCGGTGCGCGCCTGAGCGAGCGACACCCTGACAAACGCAACCAGTGGGACTTCGCGCTGTGGCTCAAAGCACCGGAAAACCACATTATGAAGTGGTCATCACCGTGGTCTATCGGTTATCCGGGCTGGCACATTGAGTGCTCGGCGATGAGCACGCACTACCTCGGGGACACGCTGGACATCCACCTCGGCGGCGAGGACCACATCTTTCCCCACCACGAGGCGGAGATTGCCCAGAGCGAGGGAGCTACGCAGAAGCCATTTGTGCGCTACTGGGTGCACACGCGCCACATGCTCGTGGATGGCACCAAGATGTCCAAATCAAAGGGAAATTTCTACACTCTTGCCACCGTGCGCGAGAGAGGCTTTGACCCGGAGGATTTGCGCGTGCTCTACTTGCTCTCCCACTACCGCTCGCAGATGAACTTCACGTGGGACGCACTCGCACAAGCCGCCGCCAACCGCAAAAGCCTCCGTGCCACCGCGCAGCGCTTGCGCGCCTACGCTGAGTCCGGCACCGTTGGCACAGAGACCCTTGATACACAACTCATTCTCACTGACTTTTTCACAGCGCTTGCTGATGACCTCAACACACCGCACGCACTGGCAGTCACACTCTCCTTTCTCTCGCAAATCAATAGCATGATTGATAGCGGCTCCCTGGCCAATGCCGACGAGGCCTCCGCCGTGCTTGAGCAGATGAATGCCATCATCGGTGTGACACTCACACCCCACTCGGAGGACATCCCCGCGGAGATTCGCGCACGCGCCACGCAGCGTGATGCGGCGCGCGCTGCAAAGGACTTCGCCACGGCAGACCGTCTGCGTGATGAGATTATTGCCGCCGGCTACACCGTTACCGACACACCTCACGGCACACAGATTACGCGCTAGCCCAAACTTTTCCACAGCTCTATCCCCCGTGGAGAGCATTTTTCTCCACAGCATTTGCGTGTGCCGGTGCGCGTGACGTATAATAGAGACACGTGTTTTTTCTGCAACAACTATGACAAAAATTTCATCGGACGTTCGCGTGCCACCGCACAATTTGGATGCCGAGCAGTCTGTGCTCGGCGCACTCATGCTGGACAAGGACGCCATCGTGGCTGTCGCTGACATGCTTGCGCCGGAGGATTTCTACAAAGGCGCGCATGGCACCATCTACACCGCCATCACCGAGCTCTACGAAAAGGGCGAGCCGATTGACGTGCTCTCGCTCTCCAACCGTCTGGATGAAAAAAAGAAACTTGCAGAAGTTGGCGGTGCCGCCTATCTCGCCTCCTTGGCCAACATGGTGCCCAGCGCGTCCAACATTGCGCACTATGCCGGCGTCGTCAAAAAGAAGTCCACACTACGCAAACTCATCCACGCCGCGACAGAAATCGGCGAACTGGGCTACAGTGAGGCGGATGATGTGGAGCAGACCCTTGATAGTGCCGAGCAAGCGCTCTTTCGCGTGTCACAGCAAAGCCAGAAACAGGAATTTCTCAGCATGAAAGATGCGCTGTCCACAGCGTTTGACCGCATTGATGAACTCCACAAAAATCGCGGCGAGATGCGCGGAGTGCCGACCGGCTTCCCTGACGTGGACAATATCCTCTCCGGGCTTCAGAAGTCCGACCTCATCATCTTGGCAGCACGCCCATCGGTCGGTAAGACGTCCCTTGCGCTGGACATCGCACGCGCTGCAGCAGCACAATACAACGTCCCAACCGGTATCTTCTCGCTGGAGATGAGCAGTGACCAGTTGGTGGACCGCATGATTGCCGCCGAGGGTGATGTGGATCTCTGGCGCCTGCGCACGGGCAACTTGCACGACGAGGACAATGACAACGACTTTGAACGCATCAACGAAGCCATGGGTCGCCTCAATGACGCACCCATCTACATTGATGACGCCTCCAGTGCCAACATCATGACCATGCGCACCATGGCGCGGCGATTGCAGGCACAGCACAACCTCGGGCTGATTATCATTGACTACCTCCAACTCATGGAGGGGCGTTCTACCGACAACCGCGTGCAGGAGATTTCAGAGATTTCCCGCGGACTCAAGACACTTGCCAAAGAGCTCAACATTCCCATTATCGCCCTCTCTCAACTATCGCGTGCTGTGGAAAGTCGCACCGACCAGCGCCCAAAGCTCTCCGACTTGCGCGAGTCCGGCTCCATTGAGCAAGATGCCGACGTGGTAATGTTCCTGTACCGTGAGGACCGCGTCAAACCGGATACCGAAAACAAGGGCATCGCCGAGCTCATCATTGCCAAGCACCGCAACGGGCCTGTCGGCATGGCAAAGCTCTTCTTCAAGGAGGAGTGCGCGTCCTATCGCTCCCTGGAGCAGCACCACATGGACGCGTAGCGCACGCCACGTTAGTCATAAACCGCCTCATCACACACCATGTTTCCCGCACCATTCAAAAAACTCATTGACACCTTTAGCGCACTTCCCGGCATCGGCCCCAAGATGGCGGAGCGATTGGTGCTCTATCTCTTCAAACAAGACGAGCGCAGCGTACAGGATTTTGCGCGTGCACTGGAAGCCTTGAGTACGCTCTCGCGCTGCACACAGTGCTTCAATATCACCGACCGAGAGCTCTGCGTGTTCTGCCGTGACGCACGCCGTGATGGTACACAACTGTGCGTGGTGGAGGAGCCACTGGACCTCATCCCCATTGAGCGCACGGGGACATTCCACGGACTGTACCACGTCCTGGGCGGCGTACTGTCACCGGACGCGCGCACGCGTGGCGAGACGCTCACCATCGCGCCACTCCTGGAGCGCGTGAAGCGCAACAACGTAAAAGAGGTCATCATCGCCACCAACCCCACAACCGACGGCGACGCGACACTGCTCTACCTCAAAAGCAAACTCCTTCCCCTGGGCGTACGCGTGACACGCCTGGCGCGCGGGCTGACCACCGGCGCCGACATTGAGTACGCCGACGACCTGACCCTGCGCAGCGCGCTGACCCACCGCGAAGAGCTTACGTAAACACAATCCTCAAATACCCACGCCTCCACTCCACTAC
>JALXES010000124.1 GCA_027069365.1 Candidatus Moraniibacteriota bacterium
TGGTTGATATGCTGCGCGCCCCGGCGTATGTCCTTCATGTGGAGCTTGCATATTCTGTGCGTCCATTGTATATATGTTACCTAATAACTTTTTGCAAAATGCTCACCCTTGGATATTCTCGTTAGACACCCAAAAGTTGCGCATCAGTAACTACATTCAGTATACCACACTTTTCCTTCCCTGAAAGCACTTCAACCTCCTCTATACACAACACGACATCATCTTTGGCAACTGCGTCTTAAGCACGTGTCTGAACGAGATACTCCCGCAGTGCCTCGCGGTAGTCGCGCAACGGTGAACGCTTCGTGGAGATAAGCACGCTGGACGCCGGGCGCTGTGCCGGCCGCGGAAAGGCCGATGGTGGCACCGGTTTGACGCAGACGTCCATGCCGAGAATCTCGTACAGCGTCTTGGCCGCTTCGTACCACGTACACGGACCGCTATTAACGACGTGGTAGATGCCACTGGGTGCCGCGTCCTCAATAATCGCCTTGGTCTCGACCGCCAGGTCCGGCGCGTAGGTAAAACAACTCGTCTCTCCGTCCACCGCCGTGACACATGTCCCATCACGCTGCGCCTTTACCCCAACGTCACGCATTACGTCAAAGAAACTGCGCTTTGCACCGGGCGCAGTCGCCGGCGCACCAAAGAGCTTGGAGAGGCGGATGATATAGTATCGCGAACCGTACTTCTCTACCGCCCTCTCCCCGTCGCGCTTGGTCTGCCCATAGCGCGACAGTGGATTGGCATCGTCGTTCTCGCAGTACGGCCAATACGGAAAGTTTTCCTCCGGACCCATATACCGGCACTTCTGGCACTTCTGCCCACAGCACCCGGGACCGCGCCGCCCGTTGACCCGCGGTCGCTGTCCATCAAACACGTAGTCTGTGCTGTAGTGTACGAATGTCGCCTGCAACGATGCAGCAATCTTTGCCAGCTCTCCCGGCACGCGCGTATTGAGCGCCTGTGCCTTGGCATACTCCGCATCGTCTTCTTCACATGCATCCACCGCATTGTACGCTGTGGCATTGATGATGATGTCCGGCCAGAGTGCTGTGATTTTTTCCCGTGCCGCCGGTGTGTCTGTGACGTCAATCTCCGCACGATCCCACGCCGTCACATGGTATGCCTCATCCTCACCGAACGCTGCTACCAGCGCCTGTCCCAACATCCCCTGTGCACCAATAATGAGTACATTGTGTGTCATAATTTCCTGCGGTTACTATTTTATCGCTTTTGTTCTTTGCGCATCTCCTTGAGCATTTCTTTCCAGTCTTTGCCGCGCACTGCGCCCATAATGCGCCACTTCTCGTGCTTTGGCGGCGTGTATCCCGCATCCTCCATGCGTGTAATCAGTCCGTCAATGCCATATGTGTCTACCGCACTTTGCAGCTGCCTTTGCGTCGTGATGCCCATGCGCTCCAAACACTGCTGTGTTGGCAACACAATATTGCGAAAGCGTAGCTCCTCTGTGTGTGCGTGATGCGCAGCCGGTGCACGCCGCTGTCGTTTATATCGCCTTTTCATAAATGACACATATCTCCTTACGTTCACAGTGTACCACAAAAAACAAAACCACTTGCGGTCTGCACGTGGTTTTGTCTTGTAAAACTTGTACGCGTCTACATCTCCAAGTCACCCACAACTTCATCAAGTGTCTTGCGACTCGGTGCGTCTTCCTGTACGCGCTCCTCGCTGCGCTCCATGCGCCGCGCGCGCTCCGAGCCCTCCGGCTCGTTAATCTTGAGGTTCACCCGTGCGTTGTCGCGTGCGCCCACCACACGCAAGAGCGTGCGAATCGCCTTGGCGGTTGCGCCTTCACGACCGATGACCATCCCCATATCCTGCGGATCCACCGTCAGTGTAATCAGCACACCCATTTCATCAACCTTGCGGTCAACAACAACGGCCTCCGGTTTGTCCACGAGCTGCTTGACAACAAACTCCACAAACTCCTGGTCTGTTACGCGTTCTGCCATAGTAATAGTATTACGGTTTACGGCTTATTATATGCGGACCTGTGTCCTTGCTTCCATTATAGTTTACGACCTGCCATAGCGTCAACTTTTTGTCACGTGTCATCACTCAGAACAAGCTTTCTCACAATCTCATGCGCGCACATGTCCATCGCTTTCCGTCCTCTCTCCATCTTTTCATTATAAGTAAATTTATCTCTCTGTACATGAGGGGTGTATAGGTTCTTTACAACACCATTAGCGGCATTACCATAAAATACGATACCCACATCGCGCTGTGCGCCAAAATAGAAATGAATATCTGTGTCGCTACCATCTTCCGCAAGGTAAACACCATTTTGCACATGATATGGTGCAAATTTCATTGAAAGAGCCGCCACATCAAATGCCACACCTCTTTGCTGAAGTGTGTCAACAACAGCCTGAATGCCACCCCCGGTGAGAATGTACTCTGTCACAAACAATGCTCGGCTGCACGTTAAATCTATATCATTCTTAATATATGTGTGCACTTCGTCTACATTTTCAACATTCCCACCACACACAAAACGCGTCTTCACACGCGGCAGCGCCTGTGCCGTGCGTACATCATTGATGCACGTGCGCATAAATCGTGTAACCAATCGCGCACTTGCATCATCACCAATCACCATGTCATACATCGGCAATCGTTCACGCATTTTATACACAAGGTTTGCCATGGTATAAATTACCTCGCGCGCCTCTCTTTCGCTGAACGCAAGACTATCCATCAGAGCATTTTTCAGGCTGTCAATATCAACACGATAATCAATCATACCCTCCGGCAAGCCCGCGTGCTCCTCTTGCTTCCCGCCCTCATCTTGTCCTATCCTTTCAAACATATATTTCCCTTCACTTTATCGCCTTTTCTATCCGTGCAAGCGTCTCCTCCTTGCCCAGTACCCATGCGCAGTCCATGGGACTCGGCGAGCGCTGCGCACCGGTCAGAGCCACGCGCAGCGGCCAGAGGAAGTCCCCACGCTTGTCGCCCGCCGCCGTCATCAATACATCCGTGAGATGCTCGCGCGTCCAGTCACTCTCATCAACA
>JALXES010000125.1 GCA_027069365.1 Candidatus Moraniibacteriota bacterium
CCAGCGCCGCACGCGTGTGTGTGATTGCGGCAATTTTTTGCGCGCTCTCCTCCTGCAGGCGCTTCTTCTGTGCCGTCGTGTCCACTTCCACACTCCCGCGCTGCACATCAGCACGCAGCGTCTTTAGTGCGTCACGCACGGTGCGCAGGGCTTTCTGCAGCACTGTCACATCATCCTGCGCAAGCGCGTCCTCTGCTTGCTGCGCCACTGCCTCCAGATGCGTCTGCACGTACTGCGCATCCACCGGCACACGGCTCTTGAGTGCAGCAATCTCTCGCGAGACACGCTCGCGCTCCACCGCCACGCGCCCATCAATAATCGCCAGTTCCTTGCGTGCCTGGGCGAGCGCCTCAGAGAGCGTGCGCTTTTGTTTGATAATATCCGCATCACCATCAGCAGCACGTGCCTCCATATCTCGTGCTTGTTTCTGAAGCTCGGCCGTGAGAGCGTCCACGTCTTTCTGTGCGGTCCGGAGCTGCGTTTCAAGTGATGCAATCTCCGCGAGCGCCTCCTCGTGCTCACGACTGAAGTTCTGCCAGCGGTAGTGATAGAGCTGCTCCTGCTTGGCGCGTAATTGCGCCGCCACATCTTCCGCCTTTGCTGCACGGTCCGCCTGCCGCTTGAGCGTTTTTAGGTGCGGTGCGATTTCCTGCAAGAGCGTCGCCACGCGCTCCAGATTTGTCCGCGTTGTCTCCAGTTTGCGCAACGCGCGCTGCTTCTTGATTTGAAACGGCTTGACACCGGCCGCGTCTTCAATAATTGCACGGCGCTCCAGCGGTGTGGCGGAGAGCAGCGCATCCGTCATGCCCTGCGTAACGATGCTGTAACTGCCCTTGCCCAGCCCGGCATGTGCCAAGAGGTCCACCACATCCAACAACCGCGCCTTGGCTCCATTGATGCGATATTCCGCCGCGCCGTCACGGTAGACGGTGCGCGACACACTCACTTCGCGGTACTCCACCGGCATGCTGCCATCTGTGTTATCAAAGTGCAGCGTCACCTGTGCTGTGTTCATCTTGCGCTGCTTTGCGCTGCCGGCAAAGATGACATCATCAGACTTTTTGGAGCGCAAACTCTTCAGCGACTGCTCGCCCATCACCCACCGGAGCGCGTCCGCAATATTGGATTTGCCGGAACCGTTCGGCCCCACAATCGCCGTGATGCCGTAGTGGCGCGCGCCATCACGCGTCTGCAGCGCCCGCGTAAAATCCAGCGTCGTCTTATTCGCAAATGACTTAAATCCCTGCAACTCAACTTGTTTCAAAAACATCGTCTTGTCTCCGTTAGAAAAATCCGGCATGCTGCGCCACCATCGCTCACTTCACTATATCCCATTGTACAGCATTTCCCGCCAGACGCAAAAACACTCCCCTATGGAGTGTTTTTACCATCAACCAAGCTCTACTGCCACTGCATGGCGTCAAGTGCCGCTTGTGCCGCTGCGCGCTGCGCATCTTGCTTGGAACGCCCTGTGCCCTTGGCGATGAGTTCCTCGCCAATGTATGCACCGACAACAAAACTCTTGTCATGGTCCGGACCGGTTGTTTCCAACACGTCATAGTGTGGCGTGATGTTTTTGTGCTTCTGTGCCTGCTCCTGAAAGTAGCTCTTGGGGTCGCGGTAGAGTTTCTTTGTCAACACCTCTTCCAAGTGGATGACAATCTTCTTGAGGATGAAGCTGCGCGCGGCAGCATAACCTTGATCCAAGTAAATAGCGCCGATGATTGCCTCTATCGTGTTGGCCAGGATGTGGTGACGGGCACGTGAGTTGGTATCCTGTGCCTCGCCTTTACTCATACGCAGAATATCATTGACCCCCAGCTCCTTGGCAACGCGCGCCAGCATGTCCGTGTTGACCAGTGATGCGCGCCACCGCGTCAGCTCACCCTCCGGATTGTCATAGTTGTGGTAGAGATAGTCTGTCACCACAAGCTCCAGCACAGCGTCACCCAAGAACTCCAAGCGCTCATTGTGGCCGTTTTTGTAACTGCGGTCCTCATTAAGATAGGAGCGGTGCGTCAACGCCTGCTCCAATAGTGCAATATCGTTAAATGTCACATCAATATGCTGTGCAAATTCCTCAATCGTCATAGCGGTTCTCTGCTAAACTGTTGTAATTATTACGTTCTGCGGTTATGCCTCGCTGCCCTCTTCTGCCGCGACATCCCCCTGCTCCTCGCGCGCCTTGCGCCACGCCTCGCGACGCTCGCGCCCCTTCTGCGCGTTGTCATCTTTCATTGGCTCACCCATCTCACGGTAGATTGTCCCCAGCACGCCGTTAACAAAACGCGGCGATGAGTCACTGCCAAAATTCTTCGCAAGCTCAATCGCCTCATTGATGGCGACTTTTGGCGGCACGGCCTCATAGTCACCGTAGACGAGTTCATAAATCCCGATGCGCAACACATTGCGGTCCACAACCGCCACTTGATCCAACGGCCACTCCGGCGCACACTGCACAATCAGCGCATCAATGGACTCCTGGTGCGTGAGCACGCCCTGTGTGAGTGTCTCCACAAAGTCGCACGACTCCACCCCCGGTGCAAACTCCGCACAGTTATGCCGCGCATACTGAGGCATTTTCTCGTTATGCTGCCCATTGAAGTCCCACTCAAAGAGTGTCTGCATTGCAATACTTCGCTGCAAGTGTCGGTTTGCCATTGTTTTTAACATTAGTTTTCTTTTTTCATAAGACGGCTGCAAACAAACAAAACCACGTGCGTGGTTTTGGATGTGCTACGCTGCCTTCTTGGTAAATACATCTGAGTAGTCGCGCCCCTTGTAGACAGGGTTGTCTGCAGAGATACGGTGTGACTGTGCACCGTTGGCTGCAACGTTCTTCAGCGCAATGGCGTACTGCCCCTTGCGGTCACGACGGTGCTCTCTGGTACGGCGCTGTTTTGGTACTGTCATGCTCTTATTGCGTTAGACAAAAATTTATACTTGCCATGGCGAGAAAGTGTTTGCGTAGTGCTGGTGATGACTCATG
>JALXES010000126.1 GCA_027069365.1 Candidatus Moraniibacteriota bacterium
GTGCGACGTGTACCCTTCCAGGTGCGCGTGCTCCGGGCGGAAGTCATCAATACTCTTCACACGCTCGTCAATCGTCAGCGTCGGCAGTGGCAGTGGCGTGCGCGTGAGTTGCTCCTTGACTTGCGCAATGTGGTTGTCATAGATGTGCACATCGCCGAACGTGTGCACAAACTCTCCCACCTCGCGCCCCAGCACGCGCGCCACAATGTGTGTCAGCAACGCATACGACGCGATGTTAAACGGCACGCCGAGGAAAACATCCGCGCTGCGCTGGTACAGTTGCAGACACACTTTCTCGTGCTGGATGCTGATCTGAAACATATTGTGGCAAATCGGAAACCGCAGCGCCTCACCCTCCGGCGCCATGCCGTACTTCTGCGGCGGGTTCCAACTGTCCACGATGGCGTTGTGGCAATTCGGGTCTGTTGCCAGTTCATTGACCGCCCAAGCGAGCTGGTCTACCGTGCGCCCGTCGCACGCCGGCAAGCGCCGCCAGGACTCGCCATAGATACCCTTGAGTTCGCCGTGCTCTGCGGCAAACACGTCATCACTGACAAGTCGCTCCACAAATGCCTCCTTGGTCAGTGCCGGCTGCTGTCCGCGCGCGACCTTCTCGCGGTAGATGCGATATGGATAGTCGTCCCAGATGTGCACGCCGTTCTTCGCCAGGTACGCCACATTGCTCTGCCCGGAGATGAACCAGTACAGCTCGTGCAGCACACCCTTCCAGAATACCTTCTTGGTCGTCAACAGCGGGAACCCCTGCGAGAGGTCAAAGCGCAACTGTCGCCCAAAGACGCTGTGCGTGACATCCCCCGTGCCGGCATCCACCTGCCGCGTGGCATTGTCCAAAATATCTTGGCACAGGTCTAGATACTGTTGCTCCGGGTGATTGTTCATATGTCTTTACTTCTTATCCGGGTTAAAATTCTTCTTCCAATTGTCGCCGTTGAAGCGGCCCGTCTGCGCGTAGGACTGCGTGATCGGCGAGGAGAGTTTGGAGAACGTCAGCTGCGCAATCGCCATCCCCGGGCGCAGGATAATCGGCACAATATTGAAGTTGGCGAGCTCCAGTGTGATGTGCAGATAGTGCCCGGGATTGATGATGCCGGCGGTGTTGTGCACCACCAGCCCGATGCGCGCCAGCGAGCTCTTGCCGGAGATTTGGATGAGGTACTTCTCCGAGCCGACAAAGTCCTTTAGCGTGCCCAATACCGTCGCGCGCGGGTGCAGCACAAACGCCTCACCATCCGGCACGTCCACTTCGCGCGTCTTGGGGTACACCGCATTGACCGGGTCAATCGCCTGCGCCGTGTGCGGGTCCGTCACGACGAATTTGTTGCCCAAGAGCACATCATAGCTCGCCGGCTGCAGCCGCGCACGGTCAAAATCCCGAATCGTGATTGACCCGTCTTCCACCGCCGCGGCAATGTCTGTGTCTGAGAGAAACATCCTATTCAATCACAAAAACTTTCTGAGTGCCGTAGTAGTCGCGCCAGTGCTCATTGTAGTGCGCGAACATCCGCTCCAGGCGGTCCTGCGGCAACTCCTCCAGACCAAACTCCGCCATCAGCGCGCGCAACTGTTCGCGCACTGCGTCCACGTCCTCACCCTCAGGAACAACCCGCTCAAACTCCACCAGGTACCCATACCCGGCATTGCGGTCCAGGCACACGTGCACATCGTCTCCACACGTGTACTCCTCGCGCTCGCGCGACCACTTTGCCTGGTACTCCAGCCCCGCTGCCAATACCCGCTCATCCAACTCGTCCAGCGACGCATTCACCGGCTCCTCAAACTCCATCCGTGCAATGCCATTTTCACTGGTCGTGTCGTCAATCGCCGCCTTGACCACAAACAGCACCTCATCATCGCGCTGCCGCGTGCGGATGCTGTGATTGCGCCCCTCGCGCAGGATGCGCGCAAGTCGCGCGCGATGCTCCGGTGCCACGAGCGGCGCAATCTGCTTCTCCAGCGCATCCGCATCCACCGCGCCGGTGAAGTAGTGATTGAGCTGCTTGTTGACACTCACGACATCCGTGCGGTAAGCACTGTCCAGCAACTTCTTCTTAAACGCCGCCGCAGCCTCCGGCGCCCCCAACAAACTCTTGATTTCAATCTCGTAGCGATGTGCCATAGGTCGTATGCTAGCAAATTATGCTCATTGTCAGTATACCACACGCCATGCACCCTCCCTCTGGCGCGCTTGATGGAAAATTATGGAAGTGGTGAAAAAAAGAAAACCCCGGAGGGTGCAGTGCATATGTTACTACACTACACGCCTCCGGGGGCGAGCATCATGCTCTAAAAGAGAATATCTCCTGGTGACATTCCTCGCCACCAGAAGGTCGTGGCGCCGACCCCATCGTCGGTGTACAGCTTCTCAAAGAACGGCTGTACGCCGACGCGGACATCGTCGTGCCATTCGCACGGCGCCGCGATGAGACCAAATCCCGGCTCACATGCATAAATGGAAATCTCCATCTGCATCGTGAACCGGATGCCGGATCCTGGGTCGGCCCACTTGTCAAACGGCAGATTCTGCATCGTCTGCATTGTCTGCCGTGAAAGTGGGTTGGTGCCGGCCAGCTTATCAAAGATGGCAACACCATCTTCGTGCGGCTGGCAGACCTCACCGTAGTTTGTTACCAGGCAGAACGCGTCTACCTGGAACTCGTACACGATGAGGTTGTCCGGCACCTCCAGCGTGTCGCGGTCAATCGCCGCAACTGCCGACCAGTCATCCAATCCATGGACAACAATCTTACCCTGCTTCGCAGCCACGTCCAAGCGCAGCTGTGAAATTGTGGCATCCATTGCCATGCAGGGGTCCAGCGGTTGCGTTGTCGCCACATCCAGTGGCAATGTGACTTCCTGCCACACCCAGATTTCTGCATTGGATGTTGGGGAAACGATTACGCCCCCAAACTCCTCGTGGCGCAGAACTTTTGCGCCGT
>JALXES010000127.1 GCA_027069365.1 Candidatus Moraniibacteriota bacterium
ACGGACGTAACAGGTGATGTAACGCTGCCGGAGGGCACAGAGATGGTGATGCCGGGTGACACAGTGACACTGAAAGTGAAGCTGGTGGCACCGGTCGCGATGGAAGACGGTATGCGCTTCGCAATCCGCGAAGGTGGACGCACAGTTGGTGCCGGTGTTGTGACAAAGATTATCCAGTAGTCGCAACGCACGGGATGGGAGCTCCGCTGCTGCGGCAGTGGAGCCTCTCGCGTGACGTAACTTATTGACAATAGGTGGCCCGAGGGTGTGGGCCGTGCCACCGCGAGGTGGCCGACATTCTCGGTGATTCATCTCCATGATTATGGCAAAGAAAGACGAGGCAAAGACACGTATTCGCATTCGCATCAAGGCCTATGACCACAAGGTCATTGACCGCAGTGCGGCACAGATTGTGGAAACAGCAGTGCGCAGCGGCGCAGAGGTGACCGGGCCGGTCCCACTGCCGACGGAAATCCACAAGATTACCGTCAACCGCTCCACGTTTGTCCACAAGAAAGCGCGTGATCAGTACGAAATGCGTGTGCACAAGCGCCTCATTGACATCTGGAACCCAACGCCAAAGACAATCGCCGAGTTGACAAACTTGGACTTGCCGGCCGGTGTGGATGTGGAAATCAAGATGTAGTGCAGCGCGATGAGCTGCTGCCTGTCCGTGCGGTTTCCCTGCGGCGTTGCCGCAGGGAAACCGCCGGGTTCTGTGCAGGGAAATCATATTTCTCTGCAAAGAATCCGGACGCCACTTGCGCAATTTGCAAAAGTGGTGTAGGATATACTGGTAGACAAAAAAGAAGGGTTCCGCCCTTTCGTTTAAGTCCATGCGAGATGCGGGATACTGAGCGAGCCAGCATGACGTCTCCGAGACGTCTCGTCAGCTTGCAAGCTGATTTTATTTTATGGAGAGGCTTCTCCAAACGTCAATTACTGTATTTTGCACAGAACACATATGAAGGCAATTCTTGGAAAAAAAGTTGGCATGACGACACTGTACGACGCACAGAAGGGCGCGCTCAACGTCACACTGGTGCAGTGCACGCCAAACACCGTGCGCATGGTGCGTACACCTGAGCGTGATGGCTATAGTGCTGTGCAGCTCGAAGCGGACAAGACGACAAAGAAAAAAGTACGCAAGGAGTTCCGCACAGATGAACTGCCGGAAGAAGGGGTGACAGTAAGTGTTGATATTTTCCAAACAGGCGATATTGTGCGCGTTTCCGGCGTGACAAAGGCGAAGGGGTTCCAGGGCGTTGTGAAGCGCCATGGATTTGCCGGTGGTCCGGCATCGCACGGTCACCGTCACGCGCTGCGCCAGGCAGGTTCCATCGGGAGCGCCTACCCGCAGCACGTGCGCAAGGGCACGCGTATGGCGGGACGCATGGGCGGTGTGAACAGCACAGTGCGTGGGCTGGAGGTTGTGCTCGTTGATGCCGAAAAGAACCTCATCGCTCTGAAGGGTGCGGTTCCGGGCGTCAATGGACGGATTGTTTCTATTGTAAAAGACTAGTTTAGCGAGAGATTATGGCACAGCTTAATGTACATGCAATTGACGGCACAAAGGTAGGCACAGTAGATGTTGCCGATGCGATTTTTGCACTGCCGTCCAATCCGACACTTCTGCACCAGGTCGTTGTCGCCTATGCGGCAAACCGTCGTCAGTCAACGGCACATACGAAAGACCGCGGTGAGCGCAGCGGAAGCGGCAGGAAGCCGTGGAAGCAAAAGGGAACGGGCAATGCCCGCACCGGCTCCATCCGTAATCCGATTTGGCGCGGTGGCGGCGTTGTTTTCGGTCCACGCAGTGAGCGCAATTTCACCAAGAGGACAACACTCAAAATGCGTCGCAAGGCAATGGCGCTCGCTCTGTCTGAAAAAGTGCGCGCGGATCAGATGGTGATTGTGGATGCGCTGGCGTTTCCGGAGATGAAGACGAGGCACGTGGCACAGGCGCTCAACGCGCTGCAGGCAGCTGATAAGTCGTGCGTGATTGTGCTGTCAGAGAAGGAGCGTGATGTCGCGCGTGCTGCGCGCAACATTCCTCGGGTGAAGAGTCGCTCGCTGGCAACCATCAATGCGTATGACATCATCAACCACGCGTGCGTTATTATGAGCAAGGACGCCGTCAAGGAGCTGGAAGAGCGCTTGCGTGTAACAGTAAAGAACCCCGTAACAGCATAAAGCCATGGCATTGTTTAGCAAGAAAAAAGAAGAGCGCACAGCAACGGACACGCAGAAGGCGGTGACGGATGCAGCAACAAAGAAGCCGACACAGAAGAAGCGCGCAAAGAAGTCTGTTGCGACATCGGTATTTGCACACGTGCTGATGGCGCCGGTCGTAACGGAAAAAGCATATATGCTGTCCGAGCGCAACAAGTATGTGTTTCGCGTGCACCCGCGCGCAACAAAAGCGCAGGTAGCAAAGGCGGTGGCCGATATCTATGGTGTGACAGTGACGAAAGTCAACATGATGGTCAAGAAGCAACAGAACACGTCATTCCGTGGTATCAAGGGGACGACAAAGCGTCAGAAAAAAGCTGTTGTAACAATTGATGCTACTCAGAAGATTGATTTGTTTGAATAAGAAATAGCACGAAACTACTTACCTCTATGGCAATCAAAGTCTACAAACGAAATACCGCCGGACGTCGCAACATGTCAATTGTGAAGCCTGATGGCGTGTCACACAAAGCACGTTCGGTCAAGAGCTTGCTGGCACCATTGACAAACAAGGCGGGGCGCAGCGGTGGTAAGATTTCTGTACGGCACCGTGGTGGTGGACACAAGCGCGAGTACCGCATGACTGACTTCAAGCAACAGCAATTCGACAAGGCCGAACACTATATCGAACGCTATCACCTGGCGGGCAATGCTTCTGCACGAAGCCTGTGGCTGGCTATACGAATTGCTATCGAGCAGGATAAGCGTGCTGAA
>JALXES010000128.1 GCA_027069365.1 Candidatus Moraniibacteriota bacterium
ATGCGCCTGTAGAAAAAGACATCACTGCCGTTGTTGATGAAATCAAGAGCAAGTTTGGTGATGGGATGATTATGAAGCTGGGGGATGTGCAAAATGTGGATGTGGATGCCATCCCAACGGGCGCTGTGTCGCTGGACCTGGCACTGGGGATTGGCGGCGTGCCGCGTGGACGTGTGATTGAGGTCTATGGGCCGGAGTCATCCGGTAAGACAACGCTGGCGCTGCACGTCGTGGCCAATGCGCAAAAGGCGGGTGGCACGGCAGCGTTTGTGGATGCGGAGCACGCGCTGGACCCATCATACGCCAAGAAGATTGGTGTTAACGTGGACGAGCTGCTCATCTCACAACCGGACAGCGGCGAGCAGGCGCTGGACATTGTGGAGACGCTGGTGAAGTCCAATGCCATTGATGTCATCATCGTGGACTCCGTGGCGGCGCTGGTGCCGCAAGCGGAGATTGAAGGCGAGATGGGGGATCACCACGTGGGGCGGCAGGCGCGGCTGATGAGCCAGGCGATGCGCAAGCTGACACCGCTGGTCGCACAATCCAACACAACCGTCATCTTTATCAACCAAATCCGCATGAAGATTGGCGTGATGTTTGGCAATCCGGAGACGACGACCGGTGGCCAGGCGTTGAAGTTCTACTCATCGGTGCGCGTGGAGATTCGCCGCGCCGCGCAGATCAAGAAGGGCGACGAGGTTGTGGGAAATCGCGTGAAGGTGAAGATTGTTAAGAACAAAGTCGCGCCACCGTTTAAGACAGCGGAGTTTGATATCATGTACAACGAGGGCATTTCCATCAGTGGCGATGCGCTGGACATGGGCGTGAAGTTTGATGTCATCAAGAAGTCTGGCAATAGCTACACGTACGGCGATGAGAAGCTCGGTGTCGGGCGCGAGAAGGTGCGTGCGTACCTCAAGGAGCATAAGAAGACGCTGGCGGCAATTCAGAAGGATATCACAAAAGCCGTCCACGCAGCTGAAAAAGCGGAAGCCTAATGCACACAGCAGACTTGTTCCGAGGAAGGAGGATGTTGTTGTGCGAGGAATCATGAGAAAAGCCTCAGCACTACGTAAGAAAGCAGTTACATTTATGGCAGCGGCAGCAGCTGCCGGTGTGACGGGCGTGACGCTGACAGAAACACAGGCGCAACCCATAGCGCAGGCATCATGGTTGGCACTACCGGGCAATGAGGTTGTCATAGACATGGTGATTGATGCTCCACTGGCAGAGGGAGATGTAGTAACGCTGAAGTTCCCGGAGGATGTGGCGCTGGCAGATACGAGCGTCTTTGCAACGATGAGCACACAGGACACACCGTTGCGCGTCAACACGCCGCGCGCGCACACAATCACACTGACATGCGACACTGCCGCGCTCGTGCCCGGGCACGTGCGCATCAGGCTTGATGAGGTGTTCGCAACAGCGCCGGCAGCAACAATGACGTATACCATCGCATTGGAAGTTGATGGTGCCAACGGTATGCCGCGGCTCTACGGCGCAGCGCTGCCACAGCAGGGCATAGAGACACGTGTCAGTGCAAGTGTTGCATTGGCGGCAACGATTGGTGTGAGCACCAATGCTGTGCGCTTGGGCACACTCTCGCCACAGCGCGTTGCGCAGGGGCGTCAGACCTACTATATCCACTCCAACAATGCCTCCGGCGTGCGCGTCTATCTCGCCTCAGACGGTCCGCTGCGTTCGGCAACAGGTGACGTAATTGGCGATGTGGCGGACGGTGCTGTGACAGTTGGCGCGCGGGAGTATGGTGTGACAGTAGAGAATGTGCGGAATGTTAGCATCAGCGAGGCGTTTGTTGTCGGTGATGTGGCTGTGCCGCGAGTGAACAGTGCCGTTAGCAATAGCCCGGCGCCGGTGGAGAGCGGGTCATTTGACCTGGTGTACAAAGCGTCTATTGACAGTAACACGCCGGTAGGGAATTACAGTCAGACTGTGTTCTTTACAATCATGCCGAATATTTAGGAAAAGCAGTGTGTGCAGAGTGCGGGAGGCTTGCGCTTTTTGGCGCGCTGCGGTAAAATGACCCCAGTGCGAAACTCTTCGTACATTTTGTTTCACAATTCATTCCGGGATAGCTCAGTGGTAGAGCAGTTGGCTGTTAACCAATTGGTCGTGGGTTCGAATCCCTCTCCCGGAGCATTACAACACAACACTGCCTTTTGGCAGTTTTTTGTTTGCAGTTTGTGCTGTGGAATGTATAACTTAAAAACAAAAAAAAACAAAACATCCTTTAAAATAAAGCTAAAACAGCCTAAAGTATTTTGTTATCATTATCTTGCGAACAAAAAGTCTTATCGCTCATTAATAAGATCTAATACAATTCGTAATGAGCGCATCAAAAACATGGTCCTCATCAATATTGTGCAAAAAGATCTGATTTTGTCAGGTGACTTTGATGCAGAAACCTTGGTAAAAGTGCCGGACTTGCTTTTTCTCTTGGCAAATTCTGATGAGATTAGTGTGGGGAAATTGGCACAAGTGCTCAACATCAGCCCAGGGACTTTGAACAAAGTTTTGGACTCTTTGGTTAAAGCGGAGATCTTGTTTGAGCTCAAGCCATATGGTCAGCCGCATGTGCAAGTGCGTAAATCTTCAAAGTTTTTATTTATCAGTCCAAATATTCGCGCAGGGTTGCTCAGTGGATTTATTGATGAAAGTATCAAAGGCAAATTCTTGGAGGATTATATGGCGCTCATTTTTGAAAAGGAGTTTAAAGACAAAGGTATTGTGCTTTTTGACTATGCCAAGGGTGGGGCAGATTTTGTGTTGCGTTTTTTTGACAACAGTGAGATTGTGATTGAAGTTGGCTTTGGCAAAGAAGAAACCGCGCAGGTGGAAAACACAATGAAAA